>JAHIPW010000025.1 GCA_018903055.1 bacterium | reverse complement strand
TTCCGCCTAAAGCATCACAAAAGATAATAAAAGAAAAGACCGAAGAAATAGAAAAAGTCCTAAACAGGCTTACAGAGGAAGCAGACGGTTACTTTGCCTAAAGTAGGATATCAGGTTATCAGGCTATCCGGGACTGGGTGATCAGGTGATCCGGAGATCCGGAAGAGCAAAAATAATGACAAAACCAGAAACCAGAATGACGAACAAATGTCTAAATGCCTCGATGACTAAATTTAAACATTGGGAAATTGGGTCATTTTTTCGGGTTTCGGACCCCGCACCAGAAACTTCGTTTCGGTGCGGGACTGGTCCAGCACCGAGCTCTGCTCTGGTGCTGGGTTTCGAGCTTCGGATTTAAACAAATTTCCTGATGTCCTAGTCCCCGATCACCTGGTTACCGGATAACCTTTATTGACTAACTTAAAGGTAAAAATGTATCCTATCTACAGTATGTTACTATTTTTATTCTTACTCTTCTCCACTCCCTATTTCCTTTTTAGAATGATTACTAAAGGAAAGTATAAGAAGGGACTGAAGCAGCGTCTGGGGTTTATCCCGAAGTTAAAAGATAAAGATATCATCTGGGTTCATGCAGTGAGCGTAGGAGAAGTAATCGCTGCCTCTCCTGTAATAGATGCTATAAGAAAGAGATTTCCGAAGTATAGTTTTTTAATTTCTACCGTAACGGATACCGGCCAGGATATGGCCAGGAAGGCAATCTCCGATCCCAAGGAAATTATCTACTTCCCCTTAGACTTTAAATGGATTGTAAATAAAGTTTTAAAAATCATCCAGCCCAAACTCTTCATTATGGTTGAGACCGAGCTTTGGCCCAATTTTATAAGAGAGACAAAGAAAAGAAAAATTCCTCTGGCAGTAGTTAATGGTAGAATCTCACCCAGCTCTTTTAAGGGCTATAAAATAATAAAGCCCTTTTTAAAGAAAGTACTCTTTAACATCGATCTATTCTGTATGCAGTCTAAATTGGATGAGGAGCGAATCATCTCTTTAGGGGCCCCAAAAGAAAGAGTCCATGTTACGGGTAATGTCAAGTTCGATGGACTGCAGACTGAAGTTTCAGATAGGGAAAGGTTGGCTGAAGAACTGAAGATTTCTTCAAAAGATCTGGTTCTGGTTGCCGGAAGTACTCATCCCGGGGAAGAAGAGATTATCTTAGATATTTATCAGAAGGCAAGGGAAGAATACCCAAACCTAAGACTCATTCTTACTCCCCGCCACCCAGAACGCATCCCAGAAGTTGAGTCCTTAATTAAAAATAAAAATCTCTCTTGTATCCGCCGCTCCCAGATCACTAATCACCGATCACCGATCACCGATCACCGATCACCGATTATTCTCATCGATACTATCGGTGAATTAGCAAAGGTTTACTCTTTGGCAACAGTAGTCTTTGTGGGAGGGAGCTTGGTTCCTGTTGGGGGGCACAATATCTTGGAGCCGGCTGCCTTAGGCAAGGCGCCTCTCTTCGGGCCCTATATGCATAACTTCGTGGAGAGTGCTCGATTACTTATAGAAGGAAAAGGAGGAATCCAGGCCAGGGATAGAGAAGAACTATTAAAAAATATTTTAGACCTCTTAAAAAACCCTGAAAAAAGAGAGAAGACAGGAAAAAGAGCTCAAGAAATTGTTAAGAGGCATCAGGGGGCCTCAGAAAGAACAGTGGAACTGATAGGAAAATTATGGGAGTGAAAAAGGTGAAAAGATGGATCAAACATAATGTAGGATGGGTAGTGCTTAAGATAGCTATTGCCCTGATAAATATTTTACCCTTAAAGATAATGTATAGCCTGGCAAATAGTCTGGCTGGGTTGGCTTGGATACTGAGGGTTAGACGTCAAATAGTCTTTAATAACCTTAATCGCGCTTTCGGAAGAGAGAAAGACCCCCAGGAAATTAGAGCCATTGCTCGGGAAGCCTACCGCAATATTGCTAAAAACATTTGTGAGCTATTACGCACCTTTAAATTCACCCAGACAGAGATCGATAAAATATTTACTATCCAGGGAAGAGAATATTTAGATGCTGCTCTGGCTCGAGGAAAAGGGGTGATTGGGCTCTCTGCCCATTTAGGTAATTTTCCTTTGATGGGCGCTAAATTGGTTCAGGAAGGTTATCCCTGCGCCTCTTTCATTTATGGAACAAATGAGGCGAGAGTTGTAAAACTCTTTTTCGATATCGGACACCACTTAGGAATTAGCCTTATACCCACTTCCCCTTCTCATGCTTCAGTTCGTAAATCCCTAAAATGGCTAAGAGAGAATAAAGTTCTCTGCATACAGGCAGACCGTAATTCTCCTCAAGGGGTCTTTGTCGACTTCTTTGGTTATTCAGCAGCAACCCCCATTGGACCGGTAGTATTGGCCAAGAGAACTGGAGCTACTGTCCTGCCTATGTTCGTTGTTAGAGAGATGACTAGTAAACATAGAATTATCTTTGGACCTCCAGTGGAATTAGAAGTAACCGGCAACAAAGAAAAAGATATTTTGGTAAATAGTGCTAAGTTTACTAAGATTATTGAATCCTATGTAAAGAAATATCCTGAGCAGTGGCTCTGGACCTATCGACGTTGGAAAACCCAACCACCAAAACAGGGGGAGCAGGAAGAATAACGGTTACTACGTCCGTCTAAAGCCGGACTGTTACGAACAGTTGCTCTTATTTCTGAGCGTAACGAAGAAACAAGTTTTTTCACTGAAGGCCGAGGCCCCCTTATTACGAGCAAAGTGAGTAACAAGGTTCTTGAGCATTAGCGAAAAGCTTACTTATATTAATCTTTGGTAACTGGTAGTAACTGTTTAGTAACCATTAGTAACTGCTAGTAACCTTTAGATGTTTTCCCCCTAACCCCTGAAGGATGTTAGATGAGAAGACGGCTTATTAAGAGAGAATGGAAGTACTGGATAGTCTATAGAGTACTTTTAAGGTTTACCATCTGGCTGATAAACGCTATGTCCTGGAGGATGGCCTATTCTTTTGCCCGGGGAATGGCCAGATTTGCCTGGCTCATCAGGCTCTACCATAAGACGGTCTTTAAAAACCTAAACCTCGCCTTCGGAAAAAAGAAGTCTCAAGAGGAATTAAAGAGGATTGCTAAAGGGGTCTACCATAACTTAACCAGGTACGGCGTAGAGGTGCTCCGCTGTTATCGCCTTTCGCAAGAAACCATTGATGGCATGTTCATCATAGAGGGAAAGGAGAATCTGGACAGAGCCTTAGCCAAGGGTAAGGGAGTGATGACCATTAGTGGCCACTTAGGGAACTTCATGCTCATGGGTACTAAATTAGTCAAGGAAGGTTATCCTCTGGGTGTTCTCTATAGAGAAGTTCGGGATAAGAAAGTAGCCCGACTCATTAAGGATATGCAGAGAAGACTGAAATTCCATTCCATTCCTGCCCTGCCCGCCCATCGAGCAGTAAGGAAATCCTTAAGATGGCTGAGGGAGAATAAAATCCTCTATCTTCAGCAGGATAGGAACTTCTTTGAGGATAAGGGAGCTGTCTGGGTAGATTTCTTCGGTCAGCCAGCGGCCTCTGCCCCCGGGACAGTTACCCTGGCAAAGAGGAGTGGTGCCACCCTCCTTCCTATGTTTATTGTACGAAAGAAAGGGAACCAGGGATATACTATAGTCATCGATCCACCAGTAGAGTTAGAACTAACCGGGAATAAGGAGAAGGATATCTTGATCAATACCCAGAAGTTTACCGACATTATTGAGGATTATGTGAGAAAGTATCCTACCCAATATTTCTGGATCTATAGGAGATGGCGGGGTGCCCTGCGTAAGTTGGAGGAGATCCGTGCTGAAAAGATTGAGAAAAAAGATCAGGCATAGCTTGGGAGGAATTGTTTTATATGGCATCCTTCTTCCCATAAGGCTTCTCCCCCTTAATCTCCTCCTCTGGGGAGGGAGATGCATTGGTCACCTGGCTTATTATGTTGACCGGAAACATCGTGGGATAGGTCTGAAGAATATCGAGATGGCTCTGGGGAAAGGTAAAACTCCTCGAGAACTAAAGAGAATAATAAAGGAGAACTATTGCCATATTGCTCAGAGCGGATTCGAGATGATTCGAGCATTGGAATATGGAAAGAGGTATGCCCATCTCTTGGCCATTGAGGGAAAGGAGAACTTAGATAGGGCCTTAGCTAAAGGAAAAGGGGCGATTGGAATTATGGGCCATATCGGAAATATCACTCTTCTCTTGCGCAAGATAGCCAACGAAGGCTATCCAGCGAGCGTCATTGCCAAGGACACCAAGGATGAAAGAGTATCTCGGCTCATGCAGGAACTGCGCGACCGCTCAAATATAGGAACCGTTCCCCCTAAGCCGAAGAGCCTGGTAGCCAAGAGAGCCTTAACCTCCCTAAAAAAAGGAGAACTTCTCATTATTCCCATCGATCAGAATGCCGGGAAGGAAGGAGTCTTCGTTGATTTCTTTGGAAGACTCGCCTCCACTCCTGCCGGCCCAGTCATCTTTGCCCAGAGGACCGGGGCTCCCCTGGTTCCTATGTACATTATTAGAGAAGGAAGAAAGAGGCATCGGTTAATCATAGAGCCTGAAGTCCCTTTAGTTAATACTGAAAATAAAGAAGAAGATTTGATAACCAATACTCAAAGACTTACCCGGATCATTGAGAGATATGTTAGAAAATATCCTTCCCAGTGGTGGTGGATGCATAATAGGTGGAAGAGCAAGCCAGCCCAAAAGCAGGAAAATGAGAAAATGGGAAAGTGGGAAAGTGGGAAAAAAAATTAATGAAAAATGCAAAATGCCCTTCGCTTTGCTCAGGATACCTCGAAGGATTCAGCGAAGTATCCCGAGAGAAATCGAGGGGCAAAATTAGCAATGCAAAATGAAAAAGTGGGTGGGACGATTTGAAAGTAACCGTTATTAACCGGTATTAACTGATATTAACCATTATTAACCGATACTGAAGAGAGAGTAGGAGAGTAGATGGAGAAATATTTATTGAGTATTATTTCAGATGAGAGAAGGGGTCTCTTTGCCTCCCTGTTGCGTCCTATTCTTTTAATTCTATCCGGGATATACTATTTAGGCCTTAAAATTATTCAACTTCTATATAAATTAAGAATCTTAAGAAAAGCGAGACTAAAAGCAAAGGTGATTAGTGTGGGCAACTTGACTGTAGGAGGAACGGGGAAGACTCCAGCAGTTGAAAGAATAGCAGGACTTCTTCAAGAGAAGGGGAGAAAGACAGCCATACTGAGTAGGGGATACGGAGGAAAAATTCAAAATTCAAAGTGCAAAATTCAAAATTACGGATCGCGGGTCGCAGTAGTGACGGATGGGAAGAAGATTCTATTGTCGGCGAAAGAGGCGGGAGATGAGCCTTATCTCTTGGCTCAGAATCTATCGGGCGTTCCAATAGTCATAGGAAAGGATCGCATAAAAAGCGGAAATTACTGTTTAGCTAATTTTGATACAGAGACCTTTATCCTGGACGATGGTTTCCAATACCAGAGTTTGGAGCGTGATCTGGATGTTCTACTTATCGATAGCCTCAATCCCTTTGGCAACGGGCACCTTCTACCGAGAGGAATACTGAGAGAGCCATTAGAGAGTCTCAAGAGGGCAGACCTCTTCATCTTGACCAGAACAGATCAAGCGGGAAATTTAGCGGGCTTGAAGGACAGGATAAGAAAAATTAACTCCTTCGCTCCCATTCTGGAGAGCATCCATGCTCCATGCTATTTAGAAGATTTGAAGAGTAAGAGAAGGCTCGACTTGGAATTTGTAGAGAATAAAGAGGTTCTTGCTTTATCGAGTATCGCCCACCCAGAGTCCTTTGAGAAGACATTGAAGAATCTGAAGGCAATAATTATGAAGAGGCTTCGCTATCCTGATCACTATCTCTATACTAAGGAAGATTTAGAAGAAATTACTAGTAAGGCAAGAGGCTGTCTCATTGTTACTACCCAGAAGGATGGGGTGCGCCTTGAGCCATTATTAGAAAATGAATCCGTCCTTGCCTTAAGAATAAAACTGAAGATCACCAAAGGCCAGGAAATCTTGGAAAGGATGCTCTAACCTGGCTACAGGCTACAGGCTACAAGAATGTTGAAACGGAGAAACGGAGAAGGGGAGAAACGGAGAAAGTCTCCGATTCACCGGCTCGCCGATTCACCGATTCCTAAACATGAGGCTTGAAATGGAATATAAGAGAATATTGGTGAAAGGAGTAAACTGGGTGGGGGATGCTATTTTCATTACTCCTGCTCTATCTGCCTTAAGAAGCGGCTTTCCGAAAGCAAAGATTAGTCTTCTTGTCCCGGAAAATTTAGCCGAGATATACGAAGGGAATCCAAACATTGATGAGTTAATTGTGTATGGACGAGGAGGGAGGCTAAAAGAGAAGATTAAACTCATTAGAACTTTAAGAGAGAAGAAGTTTAACCTGGGGATTATTATGCAGTCCACCTCTTATGAGCCAGCCATCCTCTTCTATCTGGCAAGGATTCCAGAGAGGGTAGGGTATTCCCATAGTCTACGCAATCTCCTCTTAACCAAGGTAGTTAAACGTTCTAAAAAGACTCAGCACGAGGTAGATTTCTTTTTGGGATTAGTAAAGGCTTTGGGAGTAGAGATAACAAGAAAAGAGGTCTTCATGGCTGAAGATGGGGAGGCTAAAGAATGGGCGAGAAATTTTCTAATTAAGAGTAGTTATGGAAAGGACGATTTACTCGTCGGTATCTTTCCTGGGGCCTATTTTGGACCCGCCAAGAGATGGTTTCCTAAAAGGTATGCCACTTTAGCAGATAGTTTAATAAAAAGTTACAGAGCCAGAGTAATTCTCTTTGGGGGAAAGAACGATCTTCCTCTCATTCAGAAGATTATAGATAAGATGACCGCTAATCCAATAAATGCGGTAGGAAAAACATCCTTAAAACAACTTAGGGCATTAATCGAAAAATGTCGTCTCTTTATTACTAATGATAGTGGTCCCTTACAGGTCGCCTCCACCACTAAGACACCCATCGTTGCTCTATTTGGTTCATCCGACCCTGAAAAGACTAGACCTTGGAGAAAAGAGGACTGCACCATCATCTATAAGAAGGTTTCCTGCAGTCCCTGCTTTAGAAGGAAGTGTAAGAAATTAATCTGTTTTAAAGAGATTAGTGCAGAAGATGTCTTTCAAGCAGCAAAAACATACCTGAATCGTGAATGCCAAAGTAACCAGTAACCAGTTAACAGTAACCAGTAAAACCATAGAATATCAGTATAGACGCCAGACAATCTGGCTAAATTCTTCACTGTGCTCTGATACTCTTTTAGTTTTTTTACTGTAAACTGTTCGCTGTAAACCCCGTTAGACTTTTCAAAAAAGTTATTGTCAATTCTTAGGGTTGGGTAGAGTGAACAATAGTTATATAACCGATTGAAAAGTGTTTAGCTAAAAGTCTTACGGGGTAAACCGTAAACTCATTTCTACCAAATGGAGAAACTGGAATGGCTAAACTCTCCGTAATCATTATTACTAAGAACGAAGAAGAAAATATCAGGGATTGTCTGAAAAGTGTGAAGTGGGCGGATGAGATTGTCATCGTTGATTCCTTTTCCCATGATAGAACAGTAGAGATTGCCAAAGAATATACGGATAAGATACTCCAACAGGAATGGATGGGATATGGAAGGCAGAAGAACCTTGCTTTGGAGAAGGCGACTGGAGAATGGGTATTGAATATTGATGCCGATGAGCGGGTTACCCAGGAACTGGCCAGAGAGATAAAAGAGGCCATTCAAGAAAAGCAGTACGATGGCTATTACATTCCCAATAAGGCCTACTTCTTGGGAAAGTGGATGAGACACTCTGGCTGGTACCCGGACTATCATCTTAGACTCTTTAAAAAGGGAAAAGGAAGGTTTAATGAGCGGATGGTTCATGAGGCAGTTCAGGCAGAGGGCAAAAAGGATTATCTTAAGGGTGCGATAGAGCACTTTACTGCCCGGTCCATAGGTGAATATCTACGCCGTTTAGATAAATATGCCAGATTAACCATAAAAGAGAGGGAAGGAAGAGCAGGGTGGTATCGGATATTTTTTCATCCTCCTTTTACCTTCTTCAAGATGTATATTATAAAAAGGGGCTTCTTAGACGGTATTCATGGTCTGATTTTAGCCCTCTGCCATTCCTATTACACCTTCAGTAAGTATGCTAGATTATGGGAAAAAAGCAGTAAAAATTAGTTGGTTAGTAGTTAGGACAGGCTTCGCCCTTTAGTAGTTAGTAAATTTTTTAACTAATAACTAAAGCGAGCGAAGTGAGCGTGCTAACTAACTAACAAACTATCCGAGTGAAGCGAGGGTAGATGAGAATTCCGGTTCTGATGTATCATAAGGTCAGTCCAGGCAAGAAAGAGAAGTATAGGATAAGCCCGGAAAGATTTACCAACCAGATGGAGTATCTTTCTAAGAAGGGGTATCAGACCATCTCACCAGATGACCTATTAAGGTTTGTTAAAGAGGGAAGAGCTTTACCAAAGAAGCCAGTGCTCCTTATCTTCGACGACGGTTATAAAGATAACGTTACCTACGCCTATCCCACCCTAAAAAAATATAATTTCCGGGCAACCATATTCCTAGTTACCCAATATATTGGTAAGAAAGATGGATGGAGCAAGGGAGAAGAAGAGATACTCTCCTGGGAGGAGATTGGAAAGATGAGAAAAGAGGGTTTTTTCTTTGGCTCTCATACCCACACACACCCTAATCTCTTAGAACTATCTCGGGATAAAGTATTATCTGAGATCAGGGATTCTAAAAGGATACTGGAGGAGAGATTGAAAGAACCCATTGGGTTCTTTGCTTATCCCTATGGAAAGTTCAATTCTCAAATTGAGAAAATGGTAAAGGAAGCTAACTATCTGGGGGCATTCTCTACTCTTCCCGGGAAGAATGGTAGAAATGAAGACCCCTTTCTCTTGCGCCGGATACTCATTCGAGGCTACGATACAAAACTCCATTTTATCCTGAATTTAAAACTGGGAAGAAGCCGGATTTAAAAACAAAAGGCTGCAAGCCACACGCCTCAAGTCACACGCCTCAAGCCGCAAGCTTCTTTTGAAGCCTGAGGCCTGTAGCCTGTAGCCTGTAGCCTGTAGGGATAATGAGTGATGAATAAAAAGGTGGATCTGAGTAAAATTCAAAGAATACTGGTAATAAAGTTCAAACACATTGGGGATGTGCTATTAATGGTTCCCACTGTCCGGGCCCTGAGAGAAAGGTTCCCTAAAGCCCATATCGCCTGTCTGATAAATAAGGGGACAGAGGAGATGCTCACCAGGAATCCTCTGATCGATGAGATTTTAACTCTTGATCGTTCCATAAAGAAACTGTCCAGAGTAAAAAAGATTATTGAGAGTCTAAAATGGGCAAAGAGCATAAGGGATAAGGGGTTCGATTTGGTTGTCGATTTAGGAGAGGGAGATAGGGGGGCAGTGATCTCTTTCGTCAGTGGAGCAAAGATAAGGGCCAGCTTCGACGTTCCCAGAGAAAAGATTACTTTTAAAAACCTTTTTCCTAAATTAAGGTATCTCCTTTTCCACTGGCACTTCAAAGGGAAGGGAACCCTGGGAAGGAAGTTTTTGTTTACCCATCTTGCCCGGCCAAAAGGAATAAGAGAACATACCATAGAGCATGATTTGAATGTGGTCAGGAACCTGGGGATCGATACCGAGAATAAAGAACTCGAGATATTTGTTTCTGATGAAGACCAAAGAGATATCGAAAACCTATTAAAGGAGAAGGGAATAGAGAAAGAAGAGATATTAACCATCATCCATCCCGTCTCAAGATGGAGAGAGAAAGAGTGGGCGGACAAAGGATTTGCCCGGGTCTGCGACTACCTCATCGGCAGGTATCATTCCCAAGTAATCTTTACCTCTGGTCCGGGAAAGAGGGAGACAAGAAGAGTAAAAGAGATAATTAGCCTCATGAAAAAGACTCCAGTCGATCTTTCGGGAAAGCTCAGCCTGAAACAACTTGCCGCCCTAATTAAGAGAAGCAATCTCTATATCGGCCTGGATAGCGCCCCCATGCATATCGCCAGCGCTTTAAAAAAGCCATTAATCGCCCTCTTCGATCCCACGAGCATTCCAGAATGGGCGCCGAGAGGGAAGAATCAGATCGCCTTCTCCATAAGGACGGGAATCGATGAGATCATCGAGGCATTAGACAAGGAATTATCAGGAAAGAAAGAATGGTCGGAAGTAATTTCTTAACCTTGAAAAGAGGAAACTGGAAGATAAGATTAAAGAAGAGATATAAAGACCCTCTTATTAAGCTAGGCATTGAAGATCCGGATAGTCTGTTTAAGAGGAAAGAAGCAAGACTCTTAGATGATAGCGAACGTTCAAATATCTT
>JAHIPW010000002.1 GCA_018903055.1 bacterium | reverse complement strand
GGAACTTCAATAAGCAAAAAACGGGGCAAGCGAAGCGCGCCGTTGTTTTCCTATCTGTGATCTGTGCTAATCTGTAATCAATCTGTGATAATCTGTGTTCAGAAAGGAGTGAGAGATGAGAATTCTGGGAATATGTGGGACGCATAAGAGGCAGGATCAGGAGTCTTCGAGTGAGTGGTTATTGAAGGAGGCCTTGAAAGCGGCAGGGGAGAAAGGGGCAAAGACAAAATCTATAAGGCTCATCAATTATAGGATTACTCCTTGCTTTGCCTGTAATAAGTGTAGAATTGGGGAGAAATGTCCTCTACTAGAAGACCCCAATGATGATGTCAAAAAAATCTTTGATATGATAGATAAAGCAGATGCTCTAATCTTTTCCTCCCCCACCTATGCTTACCAGCAGCCAGCAGTCACCATGAGCCTCTTCCAGCGCGTCGTTCCCCTACACGAGATCGAGAGGTCTAAGGAATGGGGTCTGGATATCCGGGCCTATAAGTGTAACCCCTTCCACGGGAAGCCGGTGGGGAATATGGCGGTCAGTGCCGGATTAGGGGCGGAGGGTTCCCTCTATTCTCTCTTCCATGTCTTAAAGGCCCTGGGTGCTACCTCTGTCGTCTGTGCGGGAATAAGTCTATTGGAGGCAGAGACCAGAAACCTCTTTGCCGCTGCCCCCATGGACCCAGCAATAAAGAAACTTTTGGAGATGCCGGGAACGAAATTAGAAGAAAATGAGTGTGCCATTGAACTTGCCCGGGCAGTGGGTAAGAGAGTAGTGGACGTCTACCATTCAGAGGTCTTTCAGTCACTCAAGGATGTTTTGAAATATTAGGGGTTTACGGTTAACGGTTTACGGTTAACGGTGAACAGTCCCGACGAATGTCGGGACGGGTGAACAGTAAACGAATTCCTACCTTAAAGGAGGTCCTAAGTGGATTGGGACGAGAAGACCTATGAGAATTTTAAGAAGTTGATTAATCAAGCGCCAGTCTTCTCTCGAAAGACGGCAGAGAGGTTAGTCTCCCAGAAGGCGGAGGGGAATGCTAAAGCTAGGGGTTCAAATAGGATCGAGGGGGAGGACATGATTAAAGCTTTTCTGAGTGAGACACCGGGTCCTTTCAAGAGACGGATGTTCGCCGATATGGAGAAATTCGGCATCGATTATATAAAATATCAGAAATGATCTATAGACTCTGTAATAGACTTTCGCATGGCGATGAGCGCTTCGCTCTACTCATCTACTAAAGACCCTTACAGGTCTTTAGCCACGCGCCTGCGAAAGTGTTATATGAGAGGTGTCAATACAAAATGAATAAGGAGATACAGCCAAGAATTGCCATAGTAGGAGGAGGATTGAGCGGATTAACCGCTGCTTACTTCTTGAAGGAGGAAGGGATAGAGGCTATTGTCTATGAGAAATCCTCTGAGGCGGGAGGAAAGTTAGCCCGAGTGATTGTGGATGGTGTTCCCATCGATACTGGGGCACTACTCTATTCCAAGGAACTCAATCCTAACTTCGATGTCCTAATAAGTGAGTTAGGAATAGAGTGCGAAAGAAGATACCTCAATACCTTTGCTTTACAGATCGGAAATAAGATTACTGCCTTGAATCCTTTGGCCTTAGCAAAGTCTCGGCTTTTTTCATTTGGCGAATTCTTGAAATGGAGGAAGGTGAAAAAATTCATCAACTCTTTGAGTTTTGATCTGGATAAGGTGGACGAAAGGATTGATAAACTACACCAGATCTCTCTGGAGAAGTACTTGAGGGACGTTGGTTTCCGGCAGGAACTCATCGACTCCTTCTTCCGGGCCTTCTGCTCCTTTGCCTATGTAGATGGGGCAAAGGATTTAGCAGCAGACTTCGGCTTATTCCTCTTGGCCTTTCCCCTGAAGACTATCATGGCCCCGGCAAAAGGAATGAGCGAAGTAGCTCTGGAGCTAAAGAGAAGACTGGGAGATAGTATAAAACTGAATACCAGAGTAGTCAATATATCTCAGAACCCGGATAAGACTTTCGCAATAAAAATAGAGAAGGATGGTCAGATCTCTGAAGAAACCTTTGACTATTGTATCTTGACAACAGGAGGAAGAAATTTTAAGAACATCTTTCCAGAAGTGGGCTTTGAGATAGCGGTTACCAGGGCCCGGGGAGTGGTTCTGGAATCAGACTGCCCTACCTATAAGAAGTACAATGTGCTCATCATCTCAAAGTATAAGAATGAGCATGGTGTCCAAGGGGGAAAGATAAAGCACCTCCCAGATGGAAGAAGTTTCTATGGTATGATGCTTTATCAACCGGATGCTGACCTGGAGAGAGTCTTTGGGAAGCATAAGGTCCATCGTAGGTTCGGCTGGTCACCGGCCATGGCCTGGATGTCCCCGGGATGTAGGATACCGGATGTCAAAACTAACGTCTCTAACTGCTTTGTCATCGGTGATTTTGATCGTTATCCCGGTGTCGAGCCCTGCGTCTTCACTGCCCAGAAAGCAGTAAATATCATTAAAAGTAACCAGTCATTACTGAGCAGGTGAGAAAGTGGGAAAGTGAGCCCCGAAGGACAAGCCTACGGGGCAGGCAGGTGGGAAATTGGGCAGGTAAGTTAATAAGCTATCAAGCGATCGAGCTATTAGGTATCTGTGATCTGTGCTAATCCGTAATCAATCTGTGATAATCTGTGTTCAGAAAGGAGGTCCAGATGAAGATACTCATTGTCTATTATTCCAAGACGGGGAAGACGAAGGAGATTGCCCATACTATAGCAAGCGAACTGGC
>JAHIPW010000024.1 GCA_018903055.1 bacterium | reverse complement strand
ATAGTAACCGATTTCTCATCCACCCTCTCCATTTTTTTATTGAGAAGTATCTTGATCCCCTTTTCCCTTAATCGTTCTTCCAAGATTTCACTCATATCGGGGTCAAGCGCCTTGGGCAAAAGGCTTTTTAGTGCTTCTACAATGATAACTTTCAGACCTTTCTTATTCAGGGCAACTGCGGCCTCCAATCCCGTTGCTCCAGCGCCGATGACCAATGCCTTCTTCGCCTCCTTGGCAGCCTCCTTTATCTTCACTATATCTTCCAGACTCTTAATGACGAAGGCCTTCTTATCCTTTAATTCTCTTAGTCCTGGAATAGGAGGAATGAAGGGGGTAGTCCCGGTAGCGAGAATCAAGGAGTCATAGGAGACATTTTTCCTTTCGCCACTCTTCAGGTTCTTTACCCCGTTAGAAGTCCTCGTCAAAAACGAGGCATCCGTCCCCTTCGGGGTCGGATTACTTCTAACGGGGTTTATTTCAACACTCTTCTTTACTGGATTGATTTTGGTTGCCTCGCAATTCAGATACTTCTTTACCACGTCTCTGTGCACAGAGGCGGGGTTTATTCCGGAGATTCTTAGGGTATATTTCAACTTCTCTGGAGAATCCACTCTTCCGTCTAAGAGGAAGGGAAGGCCACAGGAATGTAATAAGTCGAATTCCTTCTTATCAATGATTATGACTTCATTCTTAGGGTACTTCTTCCTGATTGTTAAGCAGGCGCTTATTCCCGCTGTTCCCAGTCCAATAATGACTATCTTAGCCAATTTCTTCTTCCTCCTTAAAATGCAAGGATTACAGTGATATTAAAGGCGAGATTACAGTGATTTTATCCCATTGGAGATTACATCACCATAATCATTAGTTTTAATCACTGTCATCAGAGGGCTCTGAAGATTTTTCAGAGGCCTCTTTTAGAGCTCTCTTTAGTATTTTGCCTGTTGAGGTCTTGGGGAGTTCCTTCCTGAACTCTATTCTGTGGGGAACTTTATAAGAGGCCAGTCTTTCCTGGCAGTACTTGATGATCTCTTTCTTGGAAAGTTTCCTTCCCTCTTTCAGGGCGAGAAAGGCCTCGGGTACTTCTCCCTTCACCTTATCCTTTACTCCAATGACCGCTGCCTCAGCGATAGCGGGATGGGAGTATAAGACCTCTTCTACCTCTCTGGGATAGACGTTCAGACCACGCACATTGATCATATCCTTCTTGCGGTCAACAATATAGACATAGCTCTCTTCGTCCATTTTGGCCAAGTCTCCAGTATAAAGCCAGCCCCTCTTTAGGGTCTCTTCTGTCTCCCGGGGAAGGTTGTAGTATCCCCTCATGACATTGGGACCTCTAACGATGAGTTCCCCCACCTCTCCCTTCTTGAGTGAGTGGCCATTATTATCAACGATATCCACATCCACCCCAGGTAAAGCTAATCCAACAGAACCCGGCTTTCTTACACCTTTAACCGGATTGAGTGAGACAACAGGTGAGGCCTCGGATAGACCATAGCCTTCAATCAGGGGGATGCCGAATTTCTTTTCAAACTTCTTCAACACCTCAACCGGTAATGCTGCTGCCCCGGAGACCGCAAGCCTTATGGGATTTAAGAATCTGAGGGGGCGAAAGGTAAGTATCCTGGGAAGAGAAACTTGGGTGAGGATATTATAGATAGCCGGGATACCGACGAAGATAGTGGGCCTCTTCCTAATAATCTCTTTTATTACCTCTCCAAAGACCCTCAAGGATTCAACGATGGTTATCTTCGCGCCCAGATAAAGAGGAATCAGGATACAGACCGTGGTAGTGAAGGAGTGGAACATAGGTAGAACCAATAAGAAATTATCCCTTGGTCTCAGTCTTGCTGCTTGGGCGCTTGCGGTAATATTGGAGATGAGATTATTATGGCTCAGGCAGGCGCCCTTTGGATGGCCGGTGGTTCCCGAGGTATAGATGATGACCGCGGTCTCGGTCTCTGCCACTTCAGGGAAGGTAACTGAGACCTCAGGAGTCATTAATTCCTCAAGGGCGTAAAGCCCCGAGGGGGCCACGCCCCTTTTCGGGGAGAGCGTTCCTGAGATGGATGATTTGTTACTAATGACGATTCTTTCTAACTCCTCAAGTCGGGGACGTAAGGGCCCTACGGTCTTCATATATTCCTCTGAGATTATCAGCGTAGAGACCCCGGCATTATTCAAGATATATCTTAGTTCCTCTCCCTTCAGGAAATTATTCAAAGGAACAACGATTCCTCCCATCTTTAGAATGGCAAAATAACTTATAATAAACTCCGGACAATTGCCCAATAGTATTCCTATCCTATTCCCTTTTTTGGCCCCTTTCTCCATCAGGCCCGAGGCTAATCTAACAACTCTATCCCCTAATTCATTATAGGTGATCTTTTCTCCCTTAAAGAGGATAGCATACCTTCTCCCATACCTCTTAACACTTCTCTCAAGCATTTCAGTCAAAGTCACGGATTCCTCCCGGTAAGATTAGAGCCACCGGCTACAAGCTTCAGGCTGCAAGCTTCAAACCTGTAGCCTGTGACCTGTGGCCTGTAGCCCATTTATTCTCTATTCTCTCCCCTCATTT
>JAHIPW010000023.1 GCA_018903055.1 bacterium | reverse complement strand
AGCACTTCCATGATCTGCGGTAACTATTACGGTGTAGCCATTGTCAAGTCCCGCCTCAACTGTCTTTCCCGCACAATCATCCACTATCTCCACACATTTTATTATGGCATTTTTTACCGCGGAGTGTCCTACGAGGTCGCAGTTGGCGAAGTTGGTCAAAATAAAGTCGTACTTCTTTTCGGAAATCTTTTCTAACAGTTTCTCCACGATGCCGTAGGCACTCATCTCGGGTTTCTGGTCGTAAGAGGAGACCTTCGGGGATGGTATCATTAATTTATCCTCTCCTTTGTTAGGTTTCTCTACCTGCGAATTGAAAAAGTACGTCACGTGGGCATACTTCTCGGTCTCGGCTATTCTTAACTGTTTCATACCTGCTTTTGCTAGAATCTGGCCGAGATTGTTTTTAACCTTTTCTTCCGAGAAAGCAAACGGGCATTTGAATCTCTTGTCGTATTCGGTCATGGTAGTATAAAGTATCTTCGGGATGTGTTCTCTTTTGAACTTTTTGAAATCTTTCTCTATGAAAGCTTTTGTTAGCTGCCGCGGTCTGTCGGTCCTAAAATTGAAAAATATTACGGAATCCCCACTTTTTATCAGAACAGGCTTTCTTATGACCGTGGGCTGGATGTAATAGTCAGTCTTGTCGCCTCTCTTATATGCCTTTTTAGCCGCTTCGCTCGCGCTGCGGGCCATAAAGCCCCTACCACCTGTGAGCATGTCGTAAGCCGCTTTTGTTCTTTCCCAGTTCTTGTCCCGGTCCATGGAGTAGTATCTTCCCACCAGGGAAACTATCCTTCCGGTGCCTATTTCTCTGCGAGCGTTCTCAATTATCTTCACATACTTCAGGGCCGACTTTTCCGCTACGTCCCTCCCGTCGGCAAAGAAATGTATGACAACTTTCTTTAATCGTTCCTTTTTTGCCATCTTTAAAAGCGCTATGAGGTGATCCGTGTGAGCGTGCACTCCTTCGTCAGAACAGAGACCCATTAGGTGCAAAGTTCCTTTCGTTTTCACATGTTTTATGGCCTTTAGCAATGTTTTATTTTTATAGAAAGAACCATCCTTTATACTTCTATTTATCCTTTCATACATCTGCCATACTATCCGGCCAGCACCCATGTGCAGATGACCTACTTCTGAATTACCCTGAGCACCGGTAGGCAGGCCAACTGCGTTTCCCGCCGCTTCGTTCTTCGTGTGGGGGTATTTCTTAAGAAGATTGTCGAAATTGGAGGTTTTCGCCTGTGAAATGTAATTCCCAGGACCCGGAGGAGCAATTCCCCAGCCATCCAATATGATTAGTACTACAGGTCTCTTCATCCTTCTGGCTTTGTCATTATTCTTGCTACTCTTTTAATCTCAGGCAATTTGCCATAGCAGATTAGGGTATCATCCACGCAGAGCTTATCTCCACCTTTTGGAGTATGAATGACATCCTTTCCCCTCTCAATGGCCAAGATCATGATTCCCCTCTTCTTGAAATCCGTTTCCTGCAGGGTAAGGCCGATATGAGGGGAGCCCTCTTTAAGGCTGATCTCCGCCACTCCATATCCTTTCGCCAAGCGCAGGGTTTCTTCTATGGGCTTTTTTGTAAAAACGGCGCTTCTTGCCAACCGCTTCTCGATTCCCTTGGTAAACTTTCTGGTCAATCCCTTATGGGAGGCGAGACGATAGATGAGGTAGATGGCCAGGCCCAGAAGGATCAGCTTAATAGGGGCGGGAGAGAGACCTCCTTTGGTAAAAGAGAGGATAAGGGTGGCTACTACCGTAATTAGTCCGGCATTCCCCAGGATCATTAAGGTCATGATGATACGCCGGCGCTGCTCATGGCCTACGATAAGTTCTGAATCCTTAGTAGTAAACCCTGTTCCCGTGAAGGCAGAAAGGGCCTGGAAGCGGGCCCTCTTCTCATCCAGTCCCGTCATCTTCAAAGCAATGGTGGCAATCCTAACTATTATAGTAGAGAAAACGATGATCACGATTACCGGAAGAATCAAAAGGATGGTAGCCATGATTACTCCTTTCTCAAAGACTCTGAAAAATCTTCAGAGCCCTGATTACAATGGTTTAAATTAATGATTATGGTGATAAAATCGCCAATGGGATTAGAGTAAAGATTTCTGAGAAATCAGAAATCTTTTTTCATATGGATTACTCTCTGGGGGAAGGGTATCTCTATTCCCGATTTATCAAACTCTTCTTTAACCTTCTTGGTTAGGTCGAAGTAGACATTCCAATAATCTGCCAATTTTACCCAGGGACGAATGATGAGATTGACGCTGGAATCCCCCAACTCGGTAACTCCTACAAAGGGCTCGGGCTCTTTCAATATACGCTCATCCTTTT
>JAHIPW010000022.1 GCA_018903055.1 bacterium | reverse complement strand
TTTGAAAAGGAAAGGAGGTGAGAAATTTGAAAGGAACAATAAAGAAGGTTGTTCAGCAGCGAGGTTTCGGTTTCATCACCGTAGAAAATGGAAAGGACGTTTTCTTCCATCGCTCCAGCGCAGCAGATTTTGATTCTTTGGAAGAGGGCGACAGCGTGGAGTTTGACGTAGAGGACAGTCCTAAAGGCGAACGAGCAGCGAAT
Organism: bacterium; assembly: GCA_018903055.1. GTDB lineage: Bacteria > UBP18 > UBA7526 > UBA7526 > UBA7526 > DRGV01. The sequence goes on along the minus strand of JAHIPW010000022.1, from coordinate 9,637 downwards.
GTAAAGAAAGTCTAAAACTTCTTGCAGAAGTTGTTAACCCCGCACCTTTCTATTGTGTAAAAGGGGTCGCGTCCCATTAGAGAGGCTTTGCCCCCATTAGAGACTTTACAAGCTATAACGGGGCAGGCCTCTAACGGGATAAATCTTGACCTGCCTCATCCCCGCCTGCCGGACGGGCAGGGGCAGGCAGGGATTTGTAAAGATTTTTGTCAAGGCCCTTATCTCGGTTTATAATTTTGACTTACATTGCTAGTTGATGTATAATACTAAATCAGAGAATAGATAACACGAAGCAGGACGAAAAAGGAGCAAAGTGAGCAAAATGAGCAAACATTTTAAAGACGATACTTCTCCAGTTTCACAACAAGTTGAGCCGGAGGTAATAGCTCTAATTAAGAGAATGCAACAGCAGTTGGTTTTTTTGGAGAAGAAAATAGATACCTTAATCGGTCGGTCTTCAGAAAGGCCTTTTGAGAGGAAGCATTTTTCAAAATCTTCCCGACCATTCGGGCGCCCTCACCGTTATGGCAAAGGAAAACAAGAGAATAGTTTCAGAGAAAGAAACTTTACTAAAGTGATTTGCGCAGACTGTAAGAAAGAATGCGAAGTTCCTTTCAAACCCAGCGGAGACCGTCCGGTATACTGCAGGGAGTGTCTTTCAAAGCGCAAGGAGGGCGGCTCGTTTAAAGGAAAACACGATAACAGGTCCAGAGAAGGAGATTTTGCCCCGGGACGCCGTTTTGATAAACAGCCGGGCGGCGAAAACCGAAGCTCTGGTAAAAGGAAGAAGCCAATTTTCCGACGGCGAAAAGAACGCGCCTAATTAGAGTATCAGATTACCCCCGTGGGCAAGCCTGCGGCTTCCAACGGGACAGGCAGAATACCAGATGGAGAATTCAGATATCAGAGGGTCAGAGTGAATCTGATGCTCTGATAATCTAAAAAATCAAGTGGCGCCCGTCTGGCCACCGGACAGGCAACCTTTCAACGTATCACAAAAACTGCAGGAGTCTCATAAAAGGCTTCTGCTTTTTGTGTTTTAGGGTAGGTTGTGCTAAAATTAGAAGAAATTCCTAAAAATATTAAGAATCTCATCAAAGGGAAAATATACCAAGAAGAGAACGGGGTCTCCTTTATTTTGAAAGAAAAGAGTGTTAAAGCCCTGAAGAATGTTTTGCAAAAACTCCTCTGATATGCTAAACTATAGACGCGAAGACGCGAAGACGCGAATGATCGCGAATTTTAAGAACGCGAATCTATGCGAATAACTTTAAAAGGAGCAGAAAATGAGGAGAGTGTTTTTTTTATCCCTGGTTGTTATTCTTTTATTTACTGGCTGTAGAAAGAGGCCAGAGGAGAAGGGGATAGTTGCTCGGGTCAATGGAGAGCCCATTACCTTAGAGGAGTTTAATAAGGTCCTCTTGCCCTATTCTCCCAGCAAAGAGGAGATCCCTGGCCTAAAGAGAAGGGTCCTCGATCAATTGATTGAGAAGAGGCTCAATCTTCAGGAGGCGAGGAGGATGGGACTCGCCGTTACTGATGAGGAATTAAATCAGAGAATAAAGGAGACCATGGGCTCCTATCCCAAGAGTGAATTTGTTACTTTTTTAACCAAGGAGGGAACAACCTTTGAGGAATGGAAGAACGGAGTAAAAGAAAATATCCTGCTTGATAAGCTCATTACCTCCCAGGTCTATCTTCCCCTAAAGGTGAGCGAGAAAGAAATTATCACCTACTATCAAGAACATCAAGACCAATTCAGAGAACCGAAGAGGTTCAGGATCCGTCAGATTCTGGTGGAGAACCAAGCGGAGGCAGAGGAGATTCTCAAGGCCTTGGGTAAGGGAGAGGGGTTTGAGGAACTGGCCCGGAAGAGATCTTTGAGCCCGGATAAGGAACGGGGAGGAGATATGGGTTACTTCTCTACGGAAGAGATGCTTGCTGAATGGGAGGAGGCGGTGGGTAAACTTTCCCCGGGCGAGGTGAGCTATCCCGTGGAATCTCCCTATGGCTGGCACATCTTTAAATTGGAAAAGGTCTTGCCTCCCAGAATGGTGAGTTTAAAAGAGGCCAGAAAAGAGATTAAAGAGAAGCTTCTCCTTGAGAGGAGAGAAGGGGCATTAAAGGAGTGGCTCCTGGGCCTTCGTGTCCAGGCAAAGATTGAGATCAACGAGGAATTGCTTAGATGAAGGAGAAATTACGGGTCACGGGTCACGGGTTACAGGTTACGGGTTACAGGTTACGGGTTACGGGTTACGGGTTTAACTCGCAACTCGCCCGCCAATGGCGAGGTCTCGCCCCCTTGGGGCGGACAACTCGTTACTCGTTACCGATATTGTTATTTCTAATGCTGGTTTTCGTCAGTTATTCCCAGGCCGAGATTGTAGAGCGCGTCGTTGCCCGGTTAAACGATGAGATCATCACCCTTACTGAACTGGAAAAGGCCTATCGAGAATTAAAAAGTGCCCTTCCTGAAGGAGAGAAGATGCCTTCCGAGAGGAATCTATTAGAGAGGATGATTGAGAATAGACTTCTTTTGCAAGAGGCAAAGAGGGAGGGGATTAGGGTCTCACAAGGGGAGGTTCATGAGAATATCGAAAGAATGAAGTCAACATTTCTCTCTGAGAAGGCCTTTGAGATGGCCTTAGAACAAGAAGGAATGAAGATAGAGGATTTAAAGAAAAGATATGAAGAAGAACTCATGATTAAAAAACTCATCGATAGAGAGGTAAAACCCGAGATTGAAGTATCCAAGAAGGAGATCAGGGAATATTATGAGAAGAATAAAAAAAGGTTTAAAGAGGAAGAGAAGGTGAAAATAAGACATATCTTCTTCAAGGACTATTTTCAGGCTGAAAAAGCATTGAAGAGAATTAAATCTGGAACCAATTTTGAAGAGGTGGCAAAGGGGGGTTATCTGGGTTCCTTCAAAAGAGGCCAGCTCGATAGAAAAATTGAAGAGGTAGCCTTTAATCTAAAAGAGGGCGAGATAAGCTCGATAGTTAAGACAGAGTCCGGCTGTCATATCATTAAACTGGAGAAGAAAGAAGAAGCGAGAGTAAAGGAACTTTCAGAAGCAAAAGAGGTGATCAGGAACATCCTCTCTTCTCAGAGAATGGAGCAAAAGATTGAGGAATATCTTGAAGAACTAAAGGCAAAACAGGAAATTGAGATCAGCCTTTGATCACAAGAAAAATGACGGCGCGCTTCGCTCTCCGCCGTTTTTTTACTTATTGAAGTTCCGATACCTAAAAATAACCAGGGAGAGCGGAGAAAAGCTCTCTTTTTTCACTTAAGGGATTTTGGATGGGTAAAAAACCGATAATTGGGATTACTATGGGGGATGCCGCAGGGATTGGGCCGGAGATTATTGTAAAGGCTCTGAGCAAAAAAGAGGTTTATAGGATTTCTTCTCCTTTAGTCATTGGAGATGGAAAGGTAATGAGTTCGGAGTTAATAGTTCGGAGTTCGGAGTTAAAGATTAATTCTATTAGTAGGATAGGAGAGGCGAAATTTAAGTTCGGGACCATTGATTTGGTAGATTTAAAAAATATCAAGATGGGAAGGCTTAAGATAGGAACGGTTAATAAGATGGCTGCCAAAGCAGCAGTAGGCTATATAAAGAAAGCGGTCTCTCTGGCAAGAAAGGGAGAGATTAATGCTATTGTTACTGCACCTATAAATAAAGAGGGATTAAAAAAAGCAGGTTTTGAGTTCCCTGGCCATACAGAACTCCTTGCCCATCTGACCAAGACAAAGAATTATGCTATGATGCTTGTGGGAGGCCCTTTGAGGGTGGTCTTAGTGACTACTCATCTGCCTTTAAGTAAAGTAAGTTCATCCCTAAGCAAGGAAAAGATTTATCAGACAATAAGACTGACCTGGGATAATATGAAATATTTTGGAACAAAAAAACCGAGGATTGGAGTGGCGGGCCTAAACCCTCATGCAGGAGAAGAGGGGTTGTTCGGCAAAGAGGAGAAAGAGTTTATTATCCCGGCAGTGGAAGAGGCAAAGAAGAAAGGAATAAGAGTAGAAGGACCTATTTCTCCGGACACTGTTTTCTATCGTGCTTTGCAAGGGGAGTTTGACTGCGTGATATGTATGTATCACGATCAGGGATTAATCCCTTTGAAGATGCTAGCCTTTGATAAAGGGGTAAATATCACTCTGGGCCTTCCCATTATCAGGACTTCTGTTGACCATGGAACGGCCTATGAGATTGCAGGAAAAGGTGTTGCCAATCCCCAGAGTTTGATAGAAGCCATAGGATTAGCTGCCAAGTTAGTCAAGGCGAGGAGCGGGGGACGGTGAATCGGGGAAACAGGGAATCGGAGAAAGTGGGAAAGTGAGAAAGTGAGCGGTAAACGGTGAGCGTTAGCGAGGAAAGATGGCTTTACCTAAGATAACTAAGGAATTCTTGAGAGAGCATGGAATAAGAATAAAGAAGAGGCTGGGGCAGAACTTTTTAATAGATGAAGGGATACTAAATAAGATAGTAGAAATAGCCGATCTTAGTAAAAATGATATCGTCATCGAGATCGGACCGGGAATAGGGACCCTGACAAAGAAGTTGGCAGAAAAAGCCAAGAAAGTTCTGGCTATAGAAATTGATGAGAATCTGGTTAAACTTCTTAAAGAAATCTTAAAATCCTATTCCAATGTAGAAATTATTCAGGCTGATATTCTTAAAATAAATCTTAAGAAATTGGTTACCCGGTTACCCAGTTACCCGGTTATCCGGTTTAAAAAACAGGCAGACTGGCAGACAGGCAGACTGGCAGACAAGGTTAAAGTAGTTGCTAACCTTCCCTACTACATCACTACTCCCATCATTATCCATCTTCTGAGGGCAAGGGAAATCCTATCTAATATTGTGGTTATGGTTCAGAAGGAAGTGGGAAGAAGAATGGTGGCCAATCCGCGCACTAAGGATTATGGAGCTTTGTCTCTGTTGGTCCAATACTATACCAAGCCGCAGATTACAATAAAAGTTCCTAGGAATGCTTTTCTTCCTGAGCCAGAGGTCGATTCTTGTGTAGTGAATTTAGAGGTCCGGGAGAAGCCGGCAGTCGAGGTTAAGGATGAGGAGTTATTTTTTAAAGTAGTGAGAGCGGCCTTTGAACAGAGAAGAAAAACATTAAAGAATGCCCTTAGCCGAGCAAGGGATTTAGACTTAAGCAAGAAGAAGGTTTTAGAAATCTTAGAGAAAGCGGATATTAAATCCTTGAGAAGGGGAGAAACCCTGAGCCTGGAGGAATTTGCAAGACTAAGTAATCTAATAGCAGGAGAGTAACAGGCTACAAGTCTCAAGCCTCAGGCTTCAAGCCTGTAGCTTGTGACCTGCGGCCGGTGGCTTTAAATTTTGAACGGAGTGAAAAATTGAAAATAGTTGTTGCTCCCGATTCATTCAAGGGAAATTTAACTGCTTTGGAAGTAGCTAACTTGATTGAGAAAGGGATAAGAAGGGTCTATCCTAAAGCAAAGATAGTTAAAACTCCCATGGCAGATGGAGGGGAAGGGACAGTAAGGTCTTTAGTGGATGCTACTAAAGGAAGAATAATCAGAAAAGAAGTGACCGGGCCATTGGGGAAGAGAGTAAAAGCCTCTTACGGGATTTTGGGAGACGGGAAGACGGCGATAATTGAGATGGCTTCTGCCTCTGGCCTTCCCCTGGTCCCTAAAAAGAAAAGGAATCCGCTATTGACTACTACTTATGGAACAGGAGAATTGATAAAGGCAGCTCTGGATAGAGGATGTAGAAAGATTATCGTGGGTATCGGAGGAAGCGCCACAGTGGATGGGGGAGCAGGAATGGCCCAGGCTCTGGGGGCTAAATTATTGGATAAGAGAGGAAGAGAGATTAGTTTCGGAGGAGGAGCATTGGGAAATTTGGAGGAAATTAGTGTCTCTGAATTGGATGAGAGAATCAAGAAGACAAAGGTATTAGTAGCCTCTGATGTTGACAACCCCCTTACTGGAGCAAAAGGGGCAGCCAGGGTCTATGCTCCACAGAAAGGGGCTACTCCATCTATGGTTAAGAGATTGGAGAAGAATCTGAAGAGATATGCTTCCATCATTAAAAGAGATTTGAAAAAAGATATCAAGAATGTCCCGGGAACAGGAGCAGCCGGTGGATTGGGAGCAGGCTTGATTGCTTTCTTAGATGCCAGGATAAGATTGGGAGTGGATATCGTCATCGAGACAATCGGTTTAGAAAAAAATCTTAAGGATACTGACCTGGTCATCACTGGCGAAGGGAAGATGGACTCCCAGACGATATATGGAAAGACGCCCATCGGGGTAGCAAAATTAGCCAAAAAGCACAATATCCCGGTAGTAGCCATTGTGGGAGAAGTCGATGAAGGTGTCGAAGTAGTCTATAAGCACGGAATAGACGGAATAATGGCCACCACTCCTTATCCTATGACCAGCACCCAGGCAATAAAGAAATCCTCTCAACTTATCCCTAATGCCTCAGATCGTTTGATGAGACTAATCAAAATCAGAGTAGACTAAAAGCCTAAATTATGTTACAATTTCTGTAAGGAGAAGCGGTATGCACAGAGGAAAAAATATTGTCATTGGGATTACTATTGGATTGGTCTTAATATTGAGCATCACCGTCTCTACTGCCTGGGCCCAAAAGGATATTGAGAAAAGAGAAAGAAAAGGCGGAGAGAGAATCATTCATTTTGTACATACCGGGGCTATTAATGGATATATAGAACCTCCGGATGGATTTGGAGGATGGGCAGCAATTGCCGGATTTGTAGATTCCCTTGGCAAAGAAGGCGAAACGGTTTTTTTATTAGATGCTGGCGATGGACAATGGGGTAGTGGTGCGGCTCTTGTTACCGGTGGTGAAACTCCTGCGCGGCTGGCTAACGCAGCCAATTATGATGCTATTCTCCTTGGAAATCTCGATGTATATTCTTCCTCTCTCGAATTATTAAATATGCCTCTCATTAGAGGAAATAGTGATTTTTATAAAGCATATGGTGCAATTCCATCCGCCGTTCCTTTCACAATCATAAAAAAATCTGGAATCTCAGTGGGCATCATTGGCGCCCTTTATGGCCCACCCGATAAGAAAAATCCTTACGAAGAACATAGAAAAATAGTAAGGAGAATGAAAAGAGAGAAGGTTGATGTAGTGGTATTACTGGCTCACGATGCCAGAGGACGAGACTGGAATAAATATAAAAAGATGGGGGTTGATGTTGTCTTGGCGCATTGGTCCCAATTTGGACCTCCATCTAAGGCTGAACTAATCGAAAATACCGGAATGGCAATCTCATATACAATGGGTGTGTTTAAAGGAGATAACCTCGGCCACCTAAAACTAAAAGTAAGAAAAAATAAATTTCCCACAAAACTAATCAGGCGGAGTAGCCCCCTGGTAGTTCTCTCAGAAGAACAAATAATATTGGATAGGAATAGAGTCCGAATGGATGAAAAAGTTAACAGAATTGCCCAGCAAGAGAAATTGCGAGTGGGTAGAATATTAGATGAAACGGTAGGGGAGGCCGCAGAAAATGTTTCTCATAGTTTGGGCAGGAGTTCACCTGCCGGAGAACTCGTTTTGAATGCCATTAAGGAATCAACAGATGCTGAAATTGTTATTTATAATAGCCCGGGAATAAGAGATGGATTAAAGAAAGGTATAATAAAATATTCTGACCTTGTTGATATGCTCCCTTTTGGAAATAGAATAGTTACCTTTGAATTAAGGGGCAAGGACCTTCAGGAATTTGCTCGCTCATATAACCGAAATGTTTTGGCTTCCGGAATTGAATTTGGAAAAGTAGTTAAGGTGAATAATAAACCATTAGACCCAGAGCGATATTATTTAGTGACATCAAATGAATACCTATTACAACATGGTACCGGACCTTTCAAAATATTAAAAAAGGGAAGCAACAAAATTTATTGTGGATATGTTATTAAAGCGCTATGCGATTACGTGAGGAAGAATTCTCCAATAAAGATAGAAACTGCCTTCAAAACGAGAGAGAAGGAGGCTATTACTCCTCCAGTAATCAGCTGGACACAGGAGGCCCCAATTCCCAAAAAGACTTTAGAAGACTACAAGATGCTGGGGGAGATCTACCAAAGACAGGGAAAGTCTCGGGAGGCATTCCAACTCTATCAAGAAGCCCAGGATAAATTTCCAGAAAAATTCTTAGAATTTCAGATGGCCATTGCCCGGATCTATAAAAAAGAAAAATACTTCCCCCAGGCCCTGGTTACTTATCAGCAAATAATCAATGAACATCCGGAAAGTAAGTGGGCTCCTCGGGCTCAATGGGAGATTGCCGAAATTATCGGCCATAGGTTAGGTAATTATGAGAAGGCTTTTAACGAATATCAGAGGCTCATTGACAATTACCCTCAGAGTCGTCAGGTAGCAGATGCCTTATTGGGAATTGGGGAATGTTATGAGTATAAGGGGGAGTATAAGAAGGCACTGGCTAAGTATCAAGAGATTATCGAGCGCTATCCGAGAAGCGGAGCAGACTATGATGCCGAATTAAAGGTAGATGCTATCACTAAAGGGGATGATTATAAGGGTGAGCCCCTGAGACTCTATACCCTGGAGTATAAGTTATGGAAAGAGGGTAAATACCAGGAGTCTATCGGAGTATGTCGAGAACTCGTATCCCGCTATCCCAAAGCCCACCTTGCTTCCTCTGTTCAATACTATATCGGATATATCTATCAGTTTGAACTAAAGGATTACGAACAGGCAATTAAAGAATACCAGAGAGTATTAGAAAAATACCCTAAGTCTCATAGGGCTTCCTTTGCTCAGTATCGCATAGGAGAGTGCTATAAAGACCTGGAGAGATATGACTTAGCAGAGGAAGCGTTCGAAAAAGTTTTAAAGGAATATCCCGCTACCCTGCCTGCCCGATGGATTAAATGGAGGCAATGATGACAAAAATTAAAAATATTCGTGCACGGGAGATATTAGATTCCAGAGGGAATCCAACGGTTGAGGTGGACGTAATTCTGAAAAATGGAATTTTCGGAAGAGCCGCTGTCCCCAGTGGGGCTTCTACGGGTGAACATGAGGCACTGGAACTGAGAGACGGAGATGAGAAGAGATACTCAGGAAAAGGAGTATTAAAAGCGGTTAAAAATGTGAATGAAGTAATTGTTCCTAATCTGATAGGAAGGGACGTTACCAAGCAGGAAGAGATCGATAGATTGATGATCGATCTGGATGGGACGGAGAATAAGGAGAGATTGGGAGCCAATGCCATCTTAGGGGTCTCCTTAGCAGTTGCCAAAGCAGGAGCTCTCTTTTCAGAATTACCCCCCTATCAATACATTAGAAAAATTTACCGATTACCGATTATCCCTCACCTAAAGGTTCGGGACAAGATTTATCCCGAGCGAATGCGAGGGGCCGATTACCGATTACCAGTCCCTATGATGAATGTCATGAATGGGGGGAAGCATGCGGACAATAATGTCGATCTGCAGGAATTCATGATCATCCCTTTAGGAGAGGACTTCAGGGAATCCTTAAGAATTGGTGCAGAGGTTTTTCATAATTTAAAAAAGGTATTGAAAGAGAAGGGCTATTCCACCGCAGTGGGCGATGAAGGGGGGTTCGCCCCAGATTTAA
>JAHIPW010000021.1 GCA_018903055.1 bacterium | reverse complement strand
TGGGATAAAGGTTATATTCAAAAAGCGAATGTAATTCAAACTCAGCCTCATGGAAATTCTTACATTTACCCATTACCCAAGATATCTTTTTCTCCCAATCCCTATCTATTATTTTTCCTTTGGGGACAAAATAGACTACCCTTACATTCAATCTGTCAATTGTTTCTGTACCACCGTATTGTTTGACGATAAAGTTCTTTTTAGCACGATCAATGAATGTAGGTCTCTTATCGCTTTCTTTCATCTTTCTCTCTAACTGTTTAATGCGATCTTTTAGAAATAAAATTTCTCTTGCTTGATCATTGTATACATCAATATCACTTGTTTCTGTTGTCCCAGTTCTATCTAATGCTTCTCTCTCTTTAAATTTATTACAAGCGCATAAAAGACACATTATAAAAAATAAATAAACTATTTTTCTCATGACATTAGATTCATATAAATCATTACCGCGGGTATAACTCGTGTTTTTGGGGTGGCTGATCCCGATTTTAATTATTGGGGTGAGCGAGGGGATTCGAACCCCCGGCCACTTGAGCCACAGTCAAGTGCTCTAACCAACTGAGCTACGCTCACCATTTTAATTAAGGTCTCTCGGCCTTATGGCCTCGAGATCATCCCGACCTCTGGTCGGAATGGCGCGCCCGGCAGGATTCGAACCTGCGACCGTCGGATTAGAAATCCGATGCTCTATCCAGACTGAGCTACAGGCGCCTTGTCACTCACATTTTCTCTGTCTGTTTCTTTTTTGGTCAAATTTTGCCCATCAATTTTAAGCTGGTTTTAAAGACTGCTCTTCCATAAATTCGTATTTCGCCTAACGTTCCTGATGTAAAAGAAGTCCGTCAAAGGCGGATTTAGACAAAGTGAAATGAAGTCTTTTACATCATATTATCGGAAGTTGTGGGCATTTTCAAAATAAAATCTTTCCTTCCTTTGTATCAAAATGTACGGTCTTTTTCCACTATATTTTCATCAACTAAAAGCCAGCCAACAGGTTTTTGATTTTTAATAACTCTTATCCACCACTCATTGATTGGCTCTGACATGACATTAAAATTTCTGTTTTCGCGGTCAAACCATGGACAGTATTCTAAATCAATAATTTCACCCTTCCATCTGATTATACCACTTCCTTCAGCCCTATCTTGAAGATAGTCAAAAATGTCTCCTCTGTTAAATAAAAAATCTTTTGAAGGGATACCTGAATGATAATACTTTTCAACAGAAAGATATGTAATATTGCCTAAGCTCCTTCCTTGTAAGATGCTTAATTTTAGCACTTTGATTTTTCCTGCCTTTATATTTCGATATCGTGTTTGGTCAAAAATTATAACCTCCCCTTTATTTATTTTGAATTTATCAACGATGCCTGATGTCTTTGAAGGCTGTTTGTATAAAACCAAGTGATCAGTTTTTGACCGAAACACTGGCCTACCTTCCCCTGGCCACAATTCGGAATCAAAGGCATAGGCCAGTAAAGCAAAAACCAATAAGCAGAATATAAGCAACAAACAAAGAGGACCGATTCCTATATTTTTCATATCTTCACGCTTATTAATGCCCACAATTTACGATAACTTAAAATAACCGAAATAGTTCGTCTATGCTCCCAAAATGGCATGTTTTGCGAAGTACTTCGTTTATGCCCAACTCTAGGTGAAACCTCAAATTGTAACTTTTTGCTATTTTCATCTGCTGCCAAAATCTAAAGGGCTTTTAATCCGTCTAAAAGATGAGTAGCAAAACTATGGCGCAAGGTGTGAACAGTCACATGTTTAGTAATGCCTGCCTTTTTCCGCCAGAAATTCGCAAAGTTTCGTATGGTCGGGGACCGCGGATTTGAACCGCGAACCTCCTGGTCCCAAACCAGGCGCGCTTACCAAATTGCGCCAGTCCCCGTTCCCGACCATCGGGACGCCTAAGCCGAACTGCGCCACGCCCCGTCATTTCACAGCTTCGGAACTTCAATAAGAACCACAAGATTACACAGATTAACACAAGAATTCTTTAAGATAATTAACCACTGAGAACACTGAAAGCACTGAATTAAGAGCTTATTATTTTTTCTGTGTCTTCAGTGAGTTCAGTGGTAAAATTTAAAGAAGATTTTTAGAATCTTGTGAGAATCCCTGCCCCGCACCTTGTAAGGTGCGGGGTGAATGGAATCCGTGGTTACCTATCTTGTATCTTGATGTAACATTTTCTTTAGTAGCTTCTTTGCTTTTCGGAAGGCCTGGGACCTGTGGCTAATTCTATTCTTCTTCTTCAGGCCCAGTTCAGCAAAAGTCTTATCATATCTGGGAGCAATAAAAACCGGGTCAAAGCCAAAGCCCTCCTTGCCCCTCTCTTTGAAAGCAATTTTTCCCTGGTATTTGCCTTCCAAAACCCTAATCTTACCATTTGGCCAGGCGATGGCTACTGCGCACCTGAAGGTCGCTCCCCTCTTGCTCGCGGGAACATTTTTTAATAATCTTAAGAGTTTTCTATTCCTTTCTCTGTCATTTCTGGCAAACCTGGCAGAATAAATCCCCGGCCTTCCTCCTAAGGCATCTACCTCCAGGCCAGAATCATCTGCTAAGGTAATTTTCTTTGTTAAGTGGGTAACCTTCCTTGCTTTAAGGGTGGCATTCTCAGAAAAAGTCTTTCCTTTCTCTTCGATTTCTTTTATTTCAGGAAAGTCTTTCAGGAATAAAAATTCTACATCCAGCCTTTTTAGAATCTCTCTTATCTCTTTTACTTTCTTGAGGTTTCTGGTTGCTAAGACTATTTGCACGGAAGCTTTCCTAAAACCTCTCTCTGGATAGCGATTAATTCTCCAATCCCTTTCTTCGCTAAGTCTATCAACTTATCCATCTCGGACTCTGTGAAGGGGTGCTCCTCTGCTGTCCCCTGAACCTCAACGAACTTCCCTTCTCCCGTCATGACTACATTAATATCGACACTTGCTTTGGAGTCCTCTTCATATGTTAGGTCAAGAAGGACATTATTATCCACAATTCCTACGCTGGTAGCAGCCACAAAGTCTCTTATGGGCCAAGAGGTTAGCTTACCCTCTTTTTTCAGCCATTTCAGGGCATCGATTAAGGTAACGAAGGCCCCGGTAATACTCGCCGTTCTCGTCCCCCCATCTGCCTGAATGACATCGCAATCCAACCAGATGGTTCTTTCTCCCAAGGCCTTTAAATCAACTACTGCTCTTAAGGACCTGCCGATCAGCCTCTGAATCTCATGGGTCCTTCCACCAATTCGTCCCCGGGATGCTTCGCGAGACGACCTATCCGATGTAGCCCTCGGCAACATTCCATACTCTGCAGTAATCCACCCCTCCCCCAAGCCCCTCAAGAAAGGAGGAACCTTCTTCTCAATAGAAGCGGTGCAGATGACCTTAGTCTCCCCCACCTCGATGAGACAGGAGCCCTCGGCAGGCTTGATATAGTTCCTGGTAATCTTTACCTTACGCATTCTATCTGGTGCTCTGCCATCAGTACGCATTTACTTTCTCCACCTTTTCAATCTCTTTCCCTAAAAATATCCGGCCCAGGCGAGCAAACTTCTCTGGAGCATCGCTCACAAAGAAGGAATGTCTGGAAACCTCTTTCCTTGTTAGAAGATTCTTTCCTTCTAATATTCCCCTCATCTGGGCAACGGTTGCCCGGGCAGAATCGATCAGGTATACCTCTCCCATAACCCGAGCAATCTCTTCTTTCAAAAGGGGATAGTGGGTACAACCCAGGATGAGGGTATCTATCCCTTCCTCTTTTAAAGGCTCCAGATACTCCCTGATAATGAGACGGGTCGCTTCTTTTTTTATCCAGCCTTCCTCCACCAGGGGAACGAAGAGGGGACAGGGCTTTTCAATCACAGAGGCCTCAGGTTCTAATCTCTTCAACTCCTTGGCATATGCCCCGCTTCTTATGGTCCCATAGGTTCCGATTACCCCGATTCGCCTGTTCTTAGTAACCCTCAAGGCCTCTTCTGCCCCAGGACCGATGACTCCCATGATAGGGATGGGATTATCTTCCCTTATCTCTTCCAAGGTAAAGGCGGATGCGGTATGACAGGCAAGGATGATGGCCTTTACCTTCTTTTTGAGAAGGAAGCGGACATTATCCCGAACCAGACGCTTGATGGTTTGAGAGGTTTTTGGACCATAGGGAAGATGGGCGGTATCCCCGAAATAAATAATATCCTCCTGGGGAAGTTGTCTTACGATCTCCTTTACTACGCTCAGCCCCCCTACCCCAGAATCGAAGACCCCAATGGGCCGATTATCCATATTCAATCCTTACTTTGGTAAAAGCGGAATGCGTTAAGCGGAATGCGAAATGCATCAACTCATCAACGCATAAACGCATAAACGCATAAACGCATCAACTAAGTACGCTAATACTCAACAATTGTGCTATCCCGAGGAAGAGGCCTGGTAATATCGATATGGCCGGCCAGGGTTTCGATGGTCTTGCCCTCAACTAAAATCTGAACTCTCTCTATTCCCTCAAGATTGTCTATCAGGGTATTGACCAGGGAATAGATGGTGAGAAGCTCCCCGGCACTTCCGCCAGGATGATTGGTCTGGAAGGCCTGGTTGAAATCCAAATAGGCACATTTCTCCTCAGGAACGATGTATAGTTCACGCAACTGGGTCTCTGGTGGGATGGTGGGGTCCAGGTTCTCGCGGGGACCATTGATGAGTTCCTTAACCAGCACCTTTGCCTCATCAGTTATTCTCTTTTCTCTCAATATTCTTCGTGCTTCAACTTTGAGATAGTCGGCATCTGGAGAGGCAAAATAGAGACGAACCAATTTGACATTCTCCTCTGGAGCAAGGAAGGGAATGCGATAGAATACCCTCTCCCTTTGGGAGATCAAAATAATAATAATTAAAAGAATCAAGACTCCCAGAATTATTACGATTCTTTTCCTCTTCAAAGATTTACCCCCCCATTTTTATCTGCGGCCATTGCTTGATATTCGTGCTCTCTCGGATGTCAGCGAAGCGCATCCGGCATCTGCGTCTCTATCCCGTTTACTCTCCCTTGCCATCTGCGCTAATCTGCGCCTACTAGGCCCATACTTCTCTCATAGCTTCGTTTATAGACGACGATAGCATTATATAGACCTTCTGCCACCCTCTTTTGAAAATCGGGGTTCCTCAACATATTCTCCTCTCTGGGGTTAGAGATGAAGGCCACCTCCACCAGAATAGAAGGCATATCTGCTCCAGATAGGACATAGAAGTGGGCCTGGCCCACTTTTCTATTCCTAATTTTTAGTTTCTTACTTAGCTCCTCCTGAACCAGAATGGCCAGCTCACTGCTCTCATTCAAATAAGTATTGTGGGCCATATCCCACAGGATGAACTCCGCCTGATCCATAGGCTCTTCACTTCCCTTTTCCAGCTTAATGGCCGAATTCTCAAACCTGGCTACTGCCTTGGCCTCTTTGGTTAAGGCCAGGGAATGGTAGTAGGTCTCAAAGCCTTCCCCGCGCGCTCTTCCCAGAGCGGCATTGGCATGGATGGAGATGAATAGGTTGGCTTTCTCATTATTTGCCATAGCGGTGCGCTCTCTCAAGGGAACGAAGTAGTCCCCGGTCCTGGTTAAGACCACCCTTATTCCCAGTCTCTCACTAACTAGATTCTTTAATTCCTTGGCAATGGCCAGGACAACATCCTTCTCTCTTGTCCCCCCTCTACCTATGGCTCCCGGATCCTTCCCTCCATGTCCCGGATCGATAACGATGGTGGTGATCTTGTAACCCAACCTCTTCTGGGGAGGGTTGATGTCTAAGATGATGCGATCGGGATTTTTTAGGGTGAAATCCTTGTAGGGGAGATCTTTAGGCAATTTTATTACTATCTGAGTAGCATTGGGGAGCTGGAAGGCCTGGATGTTTTTTACCCGGCCATCGTTTATCTCCAGAGATAGCTGATCCGGATTGCACTCCCCATCATAGATATCTATAGTGACCTGGGCAGGAAGATCTTTTCTCACCCTATAATTCAAAGGCTTTAAGAGATCGATGACAATTCTTGTGGAATCGAGATAGGAGGAATGTCTCACTTCCCGGACATTGAGCCTTCCCCCGCTGACCTTCAAGATCCTCGTCTTGGGATCCCAGTCGATTTTGGCTTTTAAGACCCCATCCAGGATTTCACTCAGGAACTCTACGGGCAAAACAATGGCTCCATTGCTAAAGCGGGGAGGCTGAATGATCTTTTTGATTCTATCATTGACCATGATCTGAGAGCTGCCCACGAAGAAGATGACCTGGTCGGGTCCAGAAGTCAGAATAACCTTCTTGGTAATGGCCTCCCATTCTAGATCAAGCCGGAAGAGATTGACCATCTCTTTTAAATAAATGAAGTTCGTTCCCTGAAAGGTGAGGGACTTTATGGTTGCCTGTGCCTGACCCTCATCGTAGATGACCCTGATTTCTTCTTGCTGAGCCAGGAGAGGCAAGGCAACTAATGTTATGAGGGCTGTGACCATTAGCCCAATCAAAATTTTCTTCACCATTTCTCCCTCATAAAAAAGCCTCACTTCGTTCGGCAAAAAGCGGATGCAGACAGATTATTGCGGATGTAGACAGATTCTCTTCACAACGATTTATCCGTTTGCATCTGCTTAAATCCGTTTGAATCTGTGATTATTCAAGAAATATATTATAGCGTGGAGGCGACGGGAATCGAACCCGTGTCCAAGAACATCTTTCTAAAGGCCCTACATGCTTAGCCAACATTTTTTTCTCATCCCGATCACTCCTGTTAGTGGGATTGATCGGAACCAGTTTGATGAATTTTCATCTCCTATCCCTCAAACGAGAAGGGGAGACTATCCTGTGTCTCTGACGCCCACATCCCATTCCACAGACAAGATGGGAGGAGCGCGCCTGCTCTTTAGCAGGCGTAAGCTAACTGCTCGTTGGCAATTAAGTTTTTGCCAGGTATTTTACCCTTCAGCCCCAACAAAGTTGGGACTTCAGGATCCCGTTAGGGACGGCGACCTGACGAGGCCGGCATGCTCCTTTTAGATCAAATATCCCTGTCGAAACCTTTTCGCCCCCCTTTCTTTCTACAGATTATCAGTATATCAGACCATCAGAATGAGAATTCAGAATATCAGATTCCATCTGGCCTTCTGATAACTGACCTTCTCCATCTGGTATTCTGATAATCTGATACTCTTCTACTTTCCTACTCTTCTACTTTTTAGTGCTCGTGTCATCTCCCTCTGAACGGCCTTTTTCTTTAACTTCTCCCTCTTGTCGTACTTTTTCTTACCCTTTACTAAGGCAATCTCAACTTTTGCCCTTCCCGCCTTAAAGTAAATCTTTAAGGGAACTAAGGTCAGACCCTTCTGGCTTGTCAGACCAATTAATCTCTTTATCTCCCTTTTATGGAGGAGGAGCTTTCTGGGTCTGGTGGGTTCTGGGCCGGGAATACTCTGATGGATATAGGGAGTAATATGTAAGTTATATATAAAGACCTCATTCCCTTCGGCTTTCGCAAAACTCTCCCTCAGGCTCACCCTCCCCAGGCGCAGGGACTTCACCTCGCTGCCCCTTAATACCATCCCGGCCTCGAAACTATCCAGGATATGATAGTTATAGAGCGCCTTTCGATTGGTGGCAACAATCTTCATATTTTATTAACTTATCATATCTTGGTTAAATTTGCAAGAAAAACAGAAATGGTGCCGCGGGAGACCCGCCTGCTCCGCACCATTTGGCTTAGTAATTCTAATGACTCTGAAGAAATTTTCAATATGGTGGGCGAGAGAGGATTCGAACCTCCACGATATTACTACCACATGGCCCTGAACCATGCGCGTCTACCAGTTCCGCCACTCGCCCCTAAAATGGTGCGGGATTCCACCACCGCGGCAATCTTTGAAAGTGAACCCCGCCCTCGTAGGGGAGCGGGGTGGAGAAGGGCAGGGCTTTATTCTGCTCCGGTGCATTTTTAAATTCGTGTTAATTCGTATCTATTTTTTGTCCCCTTCTAACTTCTTAATTTCTAAAACCTTCTCCACGGTCTTCATAATCTCCATAATGTCGAATGGCTTATGCAGACAATCCTGAACCCCTTCTAATAAAGCCTGTTCAACAAGTTCTGCTACAGAGTAACCGGTCATCATAATGGTATGGGCATTAGGATCGACTTCTTTAATCTTCTTATAGGTCTCCAGGCCATTTATTCCCGGCATAACAATGTCCAGGAAGATGATATCGAATTTACCTTTCTTTACTTCCTCTATTGCCTGATAGCCATCCTTTGCTGTGGTGATCTTATGTCCCCTGGTACCCAAGACTCTGGAAAAAAGATCCAGAATAACCTGCTCATCATCAACAACTAGAATGTTTGCTCCCTGTGCCATATTTATTCTCCTATTTTGAGGTATCGGGACTTCAATAAGCAAAAGAGGCTTCCAGTGGCGCTAGCCACGAAGACTCATTTTAAGGTATCGGAACTTCAATAAGTAAAAGACGGGGCAAGCTTTAGCGCGCCGTTATCTGTCGCTAGACAGAAACGGGGCAAGCTTTAGCGCGCCGTTATCTGTCGCTAGACAGAAACGGGGCAAGCTTT
>JAHIPW010000020.1 GCA_018903055.1 bacterium | reverse complement strand
GATATTGAGCCTGCGGACTTTCAGGAATAGTATGGCGCATAATGTCCCTAGAATGAGTCCCCCAGAGTAGATCAATCCTCCCTGCCAGAACATGATGATCTCAAAAGGATGCTTTGAATAGTAATCAAGATTGAAGAGAACAAAGAGTATTCGAGCGCCAATTATCCCAGTTAACAGGGCAACAAGAGAAAGATCGAGGATAGCACTTGCGGGAACTTTTTCCCTCCTTGCCTGGCGGGTGGCGAACCAGATACCCACAACAAAGGCCAAGGCAAGCATAATCCCATAGGAGTAGATGGTCAATGGCCCTATCTCAAAGAGAATGGGATGCATTCATAGCTCCTTAATTAAGTTGATAAGTTGATAAGTTGCTAAATCATTGGGTTACGGTCAAGGTTAGGTTGTTAGTTTGGTTGTTTGGTTAGGTAGTTGGTCTTTTTAAAAAACACCTAACCCTTACCCAACTACCAAACCCACTACTTTACCCTAACCCAACTACCAATTATTCTCTTATTTCTAAGTGTTAGCGAAGAAACAAGGTTCTGCGCGTAGTGCAGATTCTTATTCTCGTATTATTTCTTGCGGAATAAGGAAATGAAGAGGATTACTGCTCCAATAGTGATAGCGGAGTCTGCAATATTAAAGGATGGCCAATGGTAACCCTTCAGGCTAAAATCTAAGAAATCGATGACTGCTTTTAATCTTATCCTATCTATTAAATTCCCCAACGCACCTCCCAGAATGAGGCCCAACGCCCAGGAAGGGGAACTTCCTTCTTTGGAAATCCTCTGGTGAAAGAAGAGAATGAGGAGGATGGTAAACAAGGTAACAATAATGAAGAATAGTGTCTGATTAGGGAAGAGGCCGAAGGCTGCCCCTTTATTCTGAACATGGGTAAGATAGAAGACATTTTCAATAACCGGGAACGATCCCCCAGGTAGTATGATTCGACAGATGATGAACTTTGATATCTGATCTAAAATGAGGACGATAGCTGCCAGGAGCAAGAGGGACATCAGGTTTTCTTCTCCTGCTTCGCCTGACATTTGATACATAGATCAGCATAGGGAATGGCATTCAGTCTCTTCTTGTCAATCTTTCGCTGACACTGAATACAGAGGCCATAGGTTTTCTTCTCAATGCGATATAGGGCCTGATCCACCTTGTAGAGTAGGTTCTCTTCGCTTCCCCTCAAGTTCAAGGCTTTCTCCCTCTCATGACTTGCAGTAGCAACATCGGCCATATGGAAGGAATAACCAGAGAGGTCTCCCGAAGCATCCCTCTGGGTTTTAGAAAGAGACCTTTCTTCTAGCTGCTTGATCTCCTCCACCAAACTATCCCTCAATTTTAAAAGCTTCTTCTTATAATATTCTAAACTCTTCTTTCTCATTTTGTTTCCTCCTTACTTGAGATTTCTGAAAAAGTCCGAAATCTCTGATTAGAGGGCTCTGAAACTTTTTTCAGAGACCTTTACTTACCACTCGTCTTCAGTACCTGATCCAGTACCTGATTGATCTTGGCAAAAAATTCTCCAATTACTGGAAGAGCTTCTCCTTTTTTCATAATCATCGTACCAATAGCAACCAAGATAGCACCCAAGACCGCCATTCCAATAAACATCCCTACCCCACGTACGATCCCTAAAAAAAGGTTCATCCAGATGAACTTTCGAGGTTTCTTGAAGAGTTCCACATACTCGCTTCTCAATTTCTCTAAGTGCTCGGATAGTCCCTGCACCGTAGTCTTTAATTTCTCTAACGTTTTAACCTCTTCCTCTTTTTTAATTTCTTTCTCTTCCATTTTCTTTTACTCTCCTATTCTCCTTCATTTTACATTGAGCATTTAGCATTGAACATTGAAACCCGTTTTGCATTTTGCCTGTCTGCCGACGAGGCAGGCACTTTGCATTTTGCATTTTTCACTGATCTTCTTTCCCACTTTTTCACTTTCCCACTTTCTCCTGGTAGTATTTCTTAATGACTCTGATACACCTCGGGCAGAGGGTAGAATGCTCTTTACTTTTTCCCACTTCTGTTGAGTAGTTCCAGCAGCGGCTGCACTTCTCTCCCGATGCTTTTCCCACCTTGACCACTATCTCCTCACCCTCTTCCTCTGCCAATACCAACCTTATTCCAGAAACGATGAATAAGGCAGGAAGATTCTTTTCATACTCTTTTAAGAACTCATATTCTTTTTTGGAATGGATCTCCACCTCTGCTTCTAAAGAGTTACCTATCCTCTTCTCCTTCCGGGCCTTCTCTAAAGAGGTTAAGACCATCTCCCTGATGGAGATTAATCTCTCCCATCTCTCTTCCAATTTTTTATTTACGAATCTCTCATTTATCTTTGGCCAGTCAGAGAGATGGACGCTTTCCTCTTCCTTACTGGAAAGGTAATTCCAGACCTCCTCTGTGGTATAGGGAAGGATAGGAGCCATAATCTTTACTAAAACCAGGAGTATCTCATATAGAGCAGTCTGGGCAGAACGTCTTTCCAAAGAATCCTTCCCCTGGGTATATAACCTATCTTTCAGGATATCGAAGTAAAAAGAAGATAGCTGAATGGCGCAGAAGTTGTGGACCAGATGATAGAACTGGTAGAAGGAAAAGTTATGGTAGGCATTGGTCACTTTATCCAGGAGACCCTGCAACTGGGAAAGGACCCATCTATCTATTTCCAGCATTTCATCATATTTTATTTCGTTCTTCTGGAGATCGAAGTCATAGAGGTTCCCCAGGAGATAGCGGAAGGTATTTCTTATTCTGCGATAGGCCTCTTGCATCCTCTCCATTATCTCGTCAGAATAGGCAACATCCTCCTGGTAATTCTCAGAAGCCACCCAGAGCCGAGTGATATCTGCCCCTCTCCTTTCGACCATCTCCTCAGAGGAGATGAGATTCCCTAAGGACTTGGACATCTTCTTTCCCTCTCCATCCACCATAAAGCCATGGGTGAGAACTGATTTATAGGGAGGCCTCTCTTCACATCCTATGGCGGTCAATAGAGAACTCTGGAACCATCCTCTATGCTGGTCGCTTCCCTCTAAGTAGAGGTCAGAAGGATAGGATAGTTCTTCTCTGGTAGTCAATACCGCCTGGTGGCTCACCCCGGACTCAAACCAGACATCTAAGATATCGGTCTCCTTTTCAAAATTTCCTCCTCCACATTCGGAACACCTGGTTCCTTGAGGAAGAATCTCGTCTACCTCTTTTTTAAACCAGCCATCAGAGCCCTCCCTTTTCATCAATTCCTTAACCGCTTTCAGGCTCCCCTTACTTGCCAGGTAGTGATGGCACTTTTTACAGTAGAATACGGGAAGGGGAACCCCCCAGGCCCTCTGCCTTGAGATGCACCAGTCAGGCCTCACCCCCACCATTCCCCTGATGCGTGATCTGCCCCAATCCGGGATCCATTCTACCTCATCTATGGAAGAAAGAGCTCTGGCCCTTAAATTCTTATGGTCCAGGGAAATGAACCATTGCTCTGTTGCCCGAAAGATAACCGGCTTCTTGCACCTCCAACAATGGGGATAGGAATGGATAAGAGTTCCCTCATAGATTAGATTCCCGGTCTCTTTTAGTTTCTTAATGATTCTTTCATTCGCTTTAAAGACATTCTGACCTTTAAGCTCTCCGGCCTCTTCAGTAAACTCCCCTCTCTCATTCACGGGCGAAAGGATGGGTAGACCATACTTCACTCCACTCCGGTAATCCTCTTCTCCATGCCCCGGTGCAGTATGAACACAGCCCGTCCCCTCCTCCTTGGTAATATAGTCTGCTAAGATAAGCCTTGATCTCCTATCCAAAAAAGGATGCTGGCATTCCAATCCCTCAAATTTACTCCCTTTAATGGTATCCAACATTTCAAAGTCCTTTATTCCCATTCTTTCCATAGTGGAAGGAACAAGCTCCTTAAGCATAATAAATATCTCATCTTTTATTTTAAGGAGTTGGTAATCAAGATTGGGGTGGAAGGCAATGGCCACATTGCCCAGGAGTGTCCAGGGAGTGGTGGTCCAGATGATAATATAAATCGGTAATCGGTAATCGGTGATCGGTGATCGGTCAGGGTGGAGGAGTTTGAATTTGACGTTGATGGAAGGAGAGGTATGGTCTTTATATTCCAATTCTGCTTCTGCTAAGGCAGTCTTGCAGGTAGGACACCAGTGGATGGGTTTCTTCCTTTTATAGATATAGCCATCCTCGACGAGTCGACCAAAGACCTCTATAATCTTTGCTTCGTATTCAAAATCTAACGTAAGATATGGCTTTTCCCAGTCACCGAAGACTCCTAATCTCTTGAACTGCTTTCTCTGAATATCGATATATCTCTTAGCATACTCCTGACATCTCTCTCTAATCTCTATCTGGGAAATTTTCAAGCCCTCTACACCCATAAGCTTCATCACCTGGTGCTCTATAGGAAGACCATGGCAGTCCCAGCCAGGAACAAAGGGGGCATCGAGACCAGACATGGTCTTGAACTTAATGATGATATCCTTCAAAATTTTATTGAGGGCGGTCCCGATGTGGACATCCCCATTGGCATAGGGGGGGCCATCGTGCAAGATATACTTCTTGGCCCCTTTCCTCTTCTCCCTTATCTTCTCATAGATGTCTACTTTATCCCAGAGAGAGAGTATCTCCGGCTCTCTCTTGGAAAGCTCGGCCTTCATGGGAAATTTCGTTTTGGGTAAACAGAGGGTTTTATTGTAATTCATCTTCTTTTTCTTTTCCATAGGGGTAATTTATTTAGTATAGCATCTATAGTAGAAAAAGTCAAATTATTGATGATTTACTTTAGATATTACTGAGTAGTTTGGTTTCTGATCACCTGATCACCTGATAACCTGATCACCAACCACAGATTTTCCTCAAGCTCTGCCTGTAAGGTCTTCGGGCAATCCCCTTCTCTGTGATGATGGCCTTGATATACCTATTGGGAGTGAGATCGAAGGCAGGATTAGCAGCCTTTGTCCCTTTAGGAACCAAGGCTCTGCCTCCCATATGGGTCACTTCCCTGGTATTCCTCTCTTCAATGGGTATCCTATTGCCAGAGGGAAGTCTCAAATCAATGGTTGAGGTAGGAGCCGCAACATAGAAAGGAATCTTATGCTCCTTGGCTAAGACCGCCAAGGGATAGGTTCCGATCTTATTTGCTACATCGCCATTTCCGGCGATTCTATCTGCTCCTACAATGACCAAGTCAATCTCTTTCTTCTTCATGAAGTAGCCGGCCATATTATCAGTAATGAGAGTAAAAGGAATCCCTTCTCTCTTTAACTCCCAGGTAGTGAGTCTTGCTCCCTGAAGCCTGGGACGAGTCTCATCTATAAAGACCTTAATCCTCTTACCCTCTTCATGGGCCTTCTTAATTACTCCCAAAGCAGTTCCATAACCTGCAGTTGCTAAGGCGCCGGCATTACAATGGGTAAGAATAGAATCCCCTTTTTTAATTAAAGAAGCCCCCAATTCTCCTATTCTTTTACAACAATCTATATCCTCCTGAGTAATTCTCTTTGCCTCCTGAACCAATATTCTCTTAATCTCTTTGGGACTTTTACCTCTATTCTCTCGAAATTTCTTTTTCATCCTCCGACAGGCCCAGAAGAGGTTGACCGCAGTTGGTCTTGTCCCTTGAAAGGTCTTTATTGTTCTATCCAATTCTTTAGATAATTCCCTAAAGGAGGATGCCTTTGAATGATTTATCCCCAGGGCAATCCCTAAGGCAGTGGCCACCCCAATGGCGGGCGCCCCCCTCAGCCTCATCTCTTTTATTGCTCTGGCCAACTTTCTATAATCGCGAAATTCCAGGACTTCTGTCTTGAAGGGAAGTTTCGTCTGATCAATGAGTTTAACTCTATTCTTAGACCACCAAACGGTTCTCATTTGCTCCAACTCCTATAAATATGAAACGTCTATCGGTTGCGCCTGTCCGCCGTAAGTTTGGCGGAGTTGCGCTACTCGTATCAGATGATACAGCGCAATGTCAAAAATCAAAAATGAAAATGTAAAATGATCCGTCTAAGACGGACAAAATGTAAAATTTAACTTATGCTTACTCTATTAATGTGTATCTGTGCTGTGCTAAATCATTTTGATATTTAATTTTCCCTCTGGAATCTTGAAAAGATTCCGAGGACGTAGTCCCGGAAATTCTCCAAATTTCTCGGGGTAATATTTGATTTTTCAACGCAACCTTTAAGT
>JAHIPW010000019.1 GCA_018903055.1 bacterium | reverse complement strand
TGGATATCCCCTCTCTCTCCGAGATCTGTCTAAGAGGAATCGGGTTATCTTTAAAATGGGAAGCGAGGTCGAACATAGCTCTTACCCCATACTGTCCCTTCGTTGAAAGACGCATAATTCTTTTCCTAAACTCTACTAAATTTGTCAAGTATTATTACAAAAAAGATGGCAGTCCCCAAAGAGACGGCCTTTTGTTCGTGACTATTCGTGTTCTTTTCAGATTCGCCTGCCCCGTTGGTGCGACTAAACAAAAAAAGATCGCTACGGAGCAACTTTACGGGGCGATGATTCGCGTTTCTGCGGCTCAGCCCTTAATTTTTTTTACCTCGATCTCCTCCTCTTCTTCCTTCACCTTCTCCCTTGGTTCCACCTTCCCCTTCATGTTGCAGTTCCCCTGGAAGACAACCCCTTCTGCGATGGCTAATATGGGAGTCTGGATATCGCCATACAACTGAGCGGTAGGTAAAAGCTCTACTTTACTCTCTGCTGTGACATTTCCCGTTACCTTTCCCCCGATGACGATATTGGGGGCCATGATATCTGCCTTTATGATTCCCGTCTCACCAACGATTACGCTATCCCGAGCAAGGACCTTTCCATCCACCTTTCCATCTATCCTCATGGTCCCTTCACACTCTATGGTCCCCTTAAATCGCGAACCATCTCCCAATAAAGTATTAATTGCTCCTCCGGCAGAAGCGCCCTTCTTCTCTCTAAACATCCTTACCTCCCGTCACTAATATAATCTAAAGGATCTATTTCCTTATCAAATCTTCCCACCTGATAGGAGATTCCTCTTCCTCCTGAATAGCCGATGGTCTCGCCTTTTTTTACATTCTCCCCGACCTTGATGCTTATCTTTTCTAAATTCTCATATTCTGTCTTAAGGTTATTTCCATGATCTATGATTACCTTTCCTCCAGAAGCATGGAGAACCTTTCCTTCTGCCGTTGCCCGCACCACACTTCCCGGAAGAGAGGCAATCTCCAATCCCTCAAGGGACTTTGAAATAATCCATCCTTTTTCAACCGGGCTTATAGAAGGCAGGGAGGCTTCCCTCATCCTCTCCCCCTCCAATCCCTTCTCTAGTTCAGAGAGGCTCCTCTCCTCTCTTTCCAGGAACCTTTCTTCCATCAAGGCTTGTGGGTTTTCCTGGGATGGGCCACCCGTTGCTATTTCAGTCTCCCGAGAAGAACCGGTTAAGACCTTTAGCTTTGCCTCTAATCCTCGGACATCAGTCATGGTCTCTCTAATCTTGGCCACTTCGCTTAAAAGCTCCAAATGAGCTCTCTTTGTCTGAGAAATGGCTCGGAATTTAAAGACAAAGAGGCCAGAGAAAATGATTGTCCCTGTGAACAGGAGGATGAGAGAATAAAAGATAGCTAGCGGTATTCTTAAGTTATAAGAGCTTCTCTGGCTGTGAGGAATGAAGATAATGGTTACTAGCTTTTTAAGACCTTTTCTCATAAGTCTCTCTCCCCAAACAACAAGGATAACATGGATTAAATCCTTTTGTCAAGTCTTTTTTGGAGATTTCTGAAAAAGACAGAAATCTTGATTACGGCGATTAAACTAAAGATTACAATGATGAAATTCTCGTCGAGTAATCACTGTAATCAGAGGTCTCTGGGTATTTTTTCAGAGACCTCTTTTGTGACACGGATTCAGACGGACGGAGGGGATTCGGAAGGCTTCTTGCCCCTTAACTTCTCTAAAATTCCCTCTAATTGCTCGCTGGAATAATACTCTATCTCAATCCTTCCCTTCTCTTCACTCACTGGCTTAATTCTAACTTTAGTCCCTAAGGCCCGGTTCAACTCCTCCTCAACCGCCAGAATCTCTGGGGGTTTAGCGGTCCCCTTCTTCGGTGGGATTATTACTTTTCCCTTTAATCTATTGACCAAATCCTCTGTCGCCCTTACAGATAGCCCGTTCTTTCTTACTTTCCTGGCTGCCCTTATCTGTAAAGGGGCTTTTTCAAGAGAGAGTAGAGCTACTCCATGGCCCCGAGAGAGGTTCCCTTTAGAGATCTCTTTCTGGACCTCCTTAGGAAGTTTCAATAGCCTCAAGGAATTAGCCACTGTTGCCTGATCCTTTCCTATCTCTCTCGCTAAGTCCTCCTGTTTTATCTTGAACTCCTTTATTACCCTGCGATAGGCATGGGCCTCCTCCATGGGATTTAGGTTTTCCCTCTGAAGATTCTCAATGAGCGCCAGCTCAAGCATCTCGGTATCAGAGACCTCTTTCACAATTAAAGGAATTTTCTCCAGACCTAGCTTCTTCGCTGCCCTAAGTCTTCTCTCGCCAGTGATTAGTTCATAACCGCCTTCTATAATCCTTGCCAGGACAGGCTGGATAACCCCCTTCTCTTTTATGGAAGAGACGAGCTCTTCCAATTTCTGAGGATTGAATTCTTCTCGAGGCTGAAACCTATTCGGTCTTATTGAGGACAATTTGGCCTCAATAATATTATCTTCCCTAACCGGTCCTAACTCGGGTATCAGAGCAGCTAGTCCTCTTCCTAATGCCTTTTTAATCATTTTTAACCTCCCAATTGTCTCTTTATCGTCAAACCGTTTAATCCATCTATCTGTCTTTTTACTGACGGACTGACGGGCGACAGACTGACGAACTGACGGAATAGACTTTTACTCCTTTTTTATCTGAGAAATAATCTCTCTGGCAAGT
>JAHIPW010000018.1 GCA_018903055.1 bacterium | reverse complement strand
TGAAGGTTGACTTGAGGTGGGCATCGGCATTGTTATCCACCCGGTTATGGAGATACTTTCCACCTTTGGGAAAGAGTTTTTCCAATGACTTTTCTATATCCTCTTTTAACCCTGCTTCGTTCTCGTTAATCAGGATACCGCTTGTGGTATGGCTGACATAGAGGGAGAGAAGCCCGTCCCTAATCCTTGACCTTCCTACGATATTTCGGACCTGAGAAGTAACATTAATTAATTGAGTCCTTTTGCTTGTAGTAATGTTCAAGACCTCTTTATGCGTTTTCACCACCAGATTCCCTTCAAGATTAATTTTATGAACCGCAGAGTATCCCAGAATTTACGGAAGTGGCTTATCTCTTGGCGATAGATGGTCTTTATAGGGATACTCTTTATCCCAAACCCCCTCTTTCCCGCTTTAATAAGCATCTCAGACTCTACATCATAGCGCCGGGAGGTGAGGGTAATTTTTTTCAATACCTGGCTCTTTACCAGGCGGTATCCGGATTGACTGTCTGGAATCCTCTGTCTTGCCAAAAGAGAGGTAAGGAAGGAGCCGATCCTGTTAACCGCTAAGCGGTCTCTGGGCATATCTCTTACACTCTCCATCCGGGAACCGACAATGATATCTGCCTGGGAATCCTGGGCGGCATTCAAGAATCTTGGTATCTCATTCGGATCGTGCTGACCATCGCCATCCATCAAGATTATTTGATCAAATCCTTTCTTTAGGACATGTTCTAATCCGGTGCGTAGGGCCCTTCCTTTGCCCTCGTTCTTACTATGTCTTAGAACCTCTGCCCCAGATTCTTTTGCCTTTATAAAAGTAGCATCGCTTGAACCATCATCGACGACGATTACTTTTTCAACGTACTTCTGCGCATTCTTAATTACCCTGGGAAGGCTCTTCTCAACATTATAGGCAGGAATAATAACGCAGGTTCTCATTTTCTCCTCACTCCGTTCGGACACAGATTTACACAGATGGTTACAGATTCACACAGATCACAGATACTGGATCCTTGATCCTTGATCCTGGATGCTGGATGCTGGATACTTGATACTTGATTGCTTGCCTGCTCACCTTCACCGCTTCCCCGTTTCTCCCGTTCTCCGTTTCTCCCGTTCTCGCCTGCTCACTTTCCCACTCTCTCACCTGCTCAGTGACTAATGATTTTACGGGGAGGGCCACATCTGATGATAGAGGAACCATTCCTCGGGGTGATTCCTGATATATTTCTCAATTACCTTGAGATACTCCTTCGTAAGATTAAGAATGTCCTTTTCTTTAACACCCGTGGGCTTGGGTAGAATGGGTTTTTTAAAAGTCAGTTCATATCTATTGCCTTTTTTGAACATGAAGGTTGGAACGATGGCTGCTCCCATCTCCAGGGCAAGGGTGGCCGGACCCCTGGGAACAACGGCCTCTCTGCCAAAGAAATCCACCCTCATTCCTCTTCCTTCCACATCCCAATCCCCGAGCATGGCCACCAGTTCATTATCTTTTAGTGCTTGAAAGCATCTCCTTACGGCTGCCCCCAAGGGAATGACCTTTACTCCCTTTGCTTCCCGCTGCTTTCGGAAGATGTCTGTGGCTCTTCTCTCCCCATGTCTTAAAGTAACGGCACTTATAGGATAATCTTTTAGGGCCAGGGTAATTGCTCCCAGATCCCAGCTCCCTAAGTGGGCGCTTAAGGCCACCACTCCCTTCCCTCGGGAAAGAGCCTTATCCATATAATGGAGGTCCTTTATTTCGACCCAATCATCGATATTGTCCCTATTTATCTGGGGGGAGTAAAAGAAGTCTACTGCGTAGCCTGAGAATCTGCGGAAGGTGCGGTGGGCCATCCTTCTTATCTCCCTTTCACCCTTTTCCTTCCCCCAGACTACCCTTAGATTAGAGATTAATGCTCTCCTTGTGGGACGAGCAAGGAAGTAGTGGGCATCAGCCATAAGCCGAGTAATTCTATAACTTAACTCTTTAGGAAGGAGGCGACAGAATATAATCCTCCCCATATAGTATAGAAAGTATCTCACTAAAGCCAGGAGATAGCCCATCAGGCCCTCCTAAAGACTCTATAGTTCCAGAAGGCAAGTACTCCCCCAATGACTACTGCCAAGCCAAGAACCATCCCCAGGTCCTCGGTCTGGGCAAACCTCCCCACCAGGTAATTACAGATGAGAAAGGTGAGGATGTAGATCGTCCTTCGAGCACCAAAAACTCTTCCTCGGAATTCATCTGGTAGAACCTCATGTAAGAGAGTATCACTGGCAATCCAAATCGGAATTACCGCTCCTCCTAAGAGTAATGAGGCGAGGGCAAAGAAGGAGAAGAATGCCTCTTTGGATAAAGATTCTTGAAAGGGCAGGATTCCTACAATGAGCAAAAGGACTACCCCTGCCGAGATGAGACTGCCCATAATAATCTTCTCTTTTGCTATTTTTTGACCAAACTTTCCGGTGAGTATCGCCCCCAGAACCATTCCTGCCCCCAACAAGGCATAGATAGTGCCTAAGGCCCCCTTCCCCAGGAAGCCAAAGAATCCTCCCATGAGGGAGGCCTCGAAGTGCTCCTTGATGAAGAGGATGATGAGGGCAAAGATTGCTCCAGTTCCAGCCATGAGGATGGCCATAGAGGCTACAGCATAGAAGACGATTCTATTATCCTTGACCATCTTTAAACCTTCGATTAACTCCTGGCTAATCTTCTTGACCAGGGGATAGAATTTTGCCTTCTTCGGTTTCTCTCTTCTTTTTACCAAGCGCGGAAGGACGATGAGTGAGATGCATAGGGCACTGAAGAAGAAGGTGCCAGCATCGATATAGAATCCGCTATTTATTCCCATCTGGGCTATTACCCAATCCCCCATCTTTGCTCCAATAATAATGGCCACCATGGCGGCGGCCCTCAGGGCGGCATTTGCTGTAAGAAACCCTTTCCTCTCTACCAGATGGGGAATGAGGGCCAGTTGGGCTGGCTGGTAGAAAGAGGCGATAGTATAGACCAAGAGGATCATAAAATATATTGGCAATAAGGAAATAAAGAGAGGCAATTTAGTAGATTCATTTAGAGAAGAGAGGAGGACGACCAAAGGGATGGCGACTAGGGGGATGGTCAGATCCCCTAACCCCCTCAGGATGTCTGAGACGATCATGGTCTTCTTCCTGTTCCACCTATCGACATAGACCCCGGCCCAGGGACCGACGAAGAGGATAGGAAGATTTAAAAACAATATGAGGCGAGTCATTTCCTTCAAGGAACCGGGGGCTCTTAAGGTAACGAGGGCGATTAAAGCCATCTGGTTGAACTTATCCCCTAAAAGAGAAATCGCCTGTCCAATCCAGAGGAAAAAAAAGTTCCTATTACTCAATACCGTTCTAAATCCGGGCGCCTTACTCTTCACCCTCGCTCCTTTGTGAGGGGCGGGGTTCACTGATTTTGAGGACATTTAATTCCTTAATCATTTGATTAGTAATCTCCTGGATCTCTAAGAGGGCCAAGAGTTTGGCATTGCGCATCTCCGTTTTTTCTGCTGCTTCCTTAGACTTCTCTATTCTTGTAAGGTCGACCCTTGCCAGTTCTTCCTTATAGCGAATAATCTCTTCTAAGTATCTATCTACCAATCTCTCCATATCTTTTCTAATTATCTTCCTTCCCCTTTGGTAATCCTCTTTTTTCATTTTACACCCCCCGTTCGGCAAAATTCTAAATTCTAATATCGAAACTCTAAACAAATCTAAAATCCAAATCTCAAATTTCTAAACCAAGAGATTCTTTACTCTCTGTTTTGGTCATTTGTATTTAGAACATTCGATATTGTCCCAAAGGGATCCCTCCAGGATTTAGAATTTCGGATTTCGTATTTAACATTATTTAAGTTCCGATGTTTTTAAATAGTTCCATTAGTCTAGTTTGTTTTCACCAGAAAGTTTTTAACCTATGTCAATTTAGTTTTCTGCCAAGAATAATACGGAACAAATCCTTACCAGTTAAATTTCTATAATAAGAAATCTTTTGGCAATATAGAACTGTAAATCCCGTTGTTTTAAAAAATTCTCTCGCCTTTGAAGATATGGTAGTAAGCTGAACCCCTTTTACCCCTTCAATTTTTAAATAATCAAGATACTTCTTTATAAGTTCTTTCCCTATACCCATATTCCTAAATCTATAATCGACATTTATATGTAGGGAAGCTGGATAATCGTGCAGAAAACCCCGCCGATTAAACTCGCCCCTTAAGAAGGACTTAAAGCAATTAACACAGAAGCTTCTTGTTTTAGACTTAAAAAGGACTCCTTTTAAGAAGGATTTTAGTAATATTCGTGGCAATATCTTCGTTATAAATACCTTTTTCTCCCTCTTTAAACTTTTGCAACCAATTAAGTAGCCAGCTACTTCTTTATTGAGCTCAGCTACAAAGATAGATTCTGGTTCGTAGTCGGTATAATAAGAGGTAAGGCAATCAGCTAGAATCTCCCGGTCATCAAAGAACTTCTCCATGGGCCCGCCCATAAAGGCAGTATCGCAACAGATTTTTCTTATCGCTCCCCTATCAGCTTTCCTATATTTTCTAATGAATAAGCCACTTATAGGATAATAAGACATCGCAAAATACCTTAATAATTTATAGTAACAACCTTTTCAATTATCTTGCCTTTTTTAATGACGCTACCATCATCATCAATGATCTCATAGTCATCTGCCTTGACACCTTTTTTAAATTTAATGGTTAAACCGTTCAACTCAAATTCGTTTCCTTTCTTTAGAACAATCTTAAGTATATTATTATCTATTTCGGATTCAGCAAATAGCGCTTCCCTGCCTTTCCACCATAATGCAAGTTCTATCAAATTTGGCTTCCAAACATTTTTAGTAGCAACATATTCTAAGGTTGTATTTAATAATGCTAAGCCATGAGTACTATTCAGGGATTCTATATGAGTAACCAAAAGAAAAATTCCCTGTTTGTCATATATTTTTTTAAACCTCTTCTTTATAACCAAAAAATTCTTCGCATTAAAGTATGTCCGAAAGTAGTCTCCGTGAGAGATAAATTCAATGAGATTGAGGTCTGCGGGATGGAAAGGATAATAAATGGATTCAGCAAATCTTTTGTTGGCCATCATAAAAGGAGGTGGGAGGATAGCCACATTTGCCCCGTACAAGAAATCGTAACTGTCTAATATCTTCAACGTATTATAGTTAGCACTAAAAGCCGGACTTCTGAAACCATTTATTTGAAAACCTGCCTCTTCAAGAATCTTTTTTCCAACATAAATCCGCCTCTTTTGTTCCCCATAGGGTAAATCTACAAATTCTTTTGTGAGGTTGAAAATCTTTAGTTTTTTCCTCGGCAATGAATGCGTTAGCCCATGCTGTCCTATTTCATGCCCTTCTTTTGTAATTTGACGAAGCACCGTTGTTATCTCATCACCATTGGTCAGCTTATACCTACCTTTATAGTAAGGAATTACGAAAAAAACTCCTTTAACGTTAAATTTATTGAGGATATCAACTACATTTCTTACTTTTTGCGGGTTGGTTAATTTATGTGCATCATCAATGGTAAAGACAAATGCCATCTGAAATTCATTTGGATAAAGATTGATCTCTATATTATCATCCTTTATAAACAAAACTGACGGGCCAAAGATGAGGTCTCGATAATAGTAAATAGTCAAGTATCCAGCTGCCAATAGAATTACAACCAAAATCCCTGTTATAATTTTTGCTTTAGTCAATTTTATCTTTTTCACTTGCAAAAACTCCTATCAATAAACGCTAGTTTAAGATTTCTAATATCGTCCTTCTTAAAAATGATCAGTTCAAAAAAACCAAAAAACTTCTTTTATTCTCCCAAATTAGTATATTTTGCGAAGTACTTCGTTTCTATACAACTCTGGGTGAAGCTTCACAAGGAAAAATAATCTTTAAGCATTATTTTCAGCGTTGTTTTGCCCTTTGAGGTTTTGAAGTAACGCTCACGTCGAATCGCATCGCCTTTCGTCAGGTATGCCTCATAGAAAATTAGTTTCAACGGCCTTCTGGGTTTAGTTGCCGGTACCAAGCCTGCATGGTGACGGCAAACCCTGGATTCAATATTATTTGTGCACCCTACATAGAGAAAATGATCTTTCTGGCTTTGAAGTACATATACATAGTACATTTTCTTTGGCCCTATACCAGTCGTTTTCACTCCGGTACAGGGCTCATAAACCACTCAAATAAATGGCTTGCCATAAACCCGAGTGAGCCCTGCACCAGTCGCTTCACTCCAGTGCAGGGCTCGCCCTTGCACCAGACGGTGCAGGGCAAGCGAGTGGTTTATGGTCGGGGCGACTGGATTCGAACCAGCGACCTCCTGAACCCCATTCAGGTGCGCTAAACCAACTGCGCTACGCCCCGATAAACGCCTTCGGCGTAAATAAGTTAATAAGTTAATACAGAAAGCGTTAAGCGAAAAACGAAATGCGTTAAACAAAAAACAAAAAGCGAAAAACGAAAAAGCGTTAAGCGTCAAACTGTCAAACCGCCTGTAGCCTGTAGCCTGTAGCCTGTAACTTGGAGCCCGTTGCTTACTTACTGAGGACTCTTAGAATCTTGCGGAGTTCTTTCTTACATTCTTTTATCAGATCGGGCAAGACCGTCTCTTGTTTTAGCCTTTTCTTTGCCCCAGCAATAGAATATTTTTCCCTATAGAGTAACTCCTTTATCTTGAGAATAATCTGAATATCCTTTCTCTGATATCTCCTTCTTTTCGTTTCGGACTTTACGGGTTTTAAAAATTGCTTGAACTCCTTCTCCCAGTATCTCAAGACATGGGAGGGAACCTTGGTAATCTTACTTACCTCGGTAATAGAGAAGAATAATTTATTTGGAATGCGGACCTTCATTTCCTCACTTCGTTCGGACACAGATTATCACAGATTAGTGACAGATGAGCACAGATTACAGATACTGGATGCTCGATCCTGGATCCTGGATCCTTGATCCTTGTTCTTGATAGCTTGATAGCTTAATTGCTGTCCCACTTTCCCACCTGCTCACTTTCTCACCTGCTTATTTTCTCACTTTCTCCTTCAAAGGCGGTGCAGCCCGAAATACAGGGACCTTACGAGAAGGAATCTTTAGGGGCTCTCCGGTCTTGGGGTTGCGTCCTCTCCTCTCCTTTGCTATCCTGATGTCAAAACTACCCAATCCCTGAATTTGTACCTTCTCCCCTCGAGAAAGGCTCTCCCCTATCCCCTCAATGATGGCCTCCATGGCTTCCTTTGCTTTTTTCTTAGAAAGGCCGAGAGATGCTATCCTATCAACCAAGTCTTTCTTAATCACCGGTCTTCCCTCTTCGTCTTTCTGGTCATGAGTTCAAACTCGGCATCCTTGGGATCCTTCCCTTTAAAAAGGATATTATAGAGTTCCCCAGTAATGGGCATCTCCATCTTATACTTCTTGGCCAGTTCATAGGCGCTTTTTGTAGTGGGCACTCCCTCAGTAACCATCCCGATCTCTTTCTGGGCCTCTTCTAACTTCTTTCCTTTAGCGATTCTTTCTCCTAATCCCCGGTTCCTGCTATGTCTGCTGATGCAGGTGGTAATGAGATCTCCTATCCCTGATAACCCGGAAAATGTCTCCTGCTTGGCTCCCATGGCCACTCCCAAACGAGCAATCTCCACTATTCCCCGGGTCATTAAAGCCGCCTTACTGCTATCCCCTAATCCCAGACCATCACATATGCCACTGGCGATGGCGATGATATTCTTCAGGGCCCCCCCCAACTCTACTCCTACGGTGTCTGGATTGGTATAAACCCTAAAATAGGGAGTGGTGAAGACTTCTTGGATTTCCCGGGAGAGCTTCTTGCTGGAAGCAGAGCTCACGATGGTGGCCGGTATCTTTCTTGAAACATCCTCGGCATGAGAAGGTCCGGAAACAACGACTATCCTATTCTTCGGAAAGTAGGATTTGATGATCTGTGACATCCTCAAGTTCGTTCCCACCTCCAGTCCTTTTGTGGCACTGATGAGAATGGTCTTGGGCGGAATCTTTATTTTTGACAGTTTCTCTACCACTTCTCTTAAGACCTGTGAGGGAACGACGATTAATATGATCTCTTTTCTCTTGATTATCTCCTTTAGGTTTGAAGAGATAAAAATTTCTTTGGGAATAGGGACCCCGGAAAGGAACTGACGATTCTCCCTCTCCCTATCGAGCCTCTCGGCCTGCTCTTTCAGATACTCCCAGAGGCTGACTTCATGGCCTTTCTTGGCCAATAGTATGGCCAGGGTAGTCCCCCAACTTCCAGCTCCCAGAACTGCAATCTTTCTCACTCCTTACTCCTCCTAAAAGAAAATCTATTTTCTTTGCCTTTAATGAGTCTTTTGATATTTGGGATATGCTTGATAATAACTAAAAAAGCTACCAACAGAGCAAACCATAAATATGGTAAGGGTTTCTTAAAGGGCAAAAGAACCACCAGGAAGGGAAGCGCAATGGCCCCTGCCATGGAACCTAAAGAAATATAACGGGTTAAAGATATAATCACTATTCCCAACAATAAAGATATACCTATCGCCTGCCAGGCCAGGGCAAAGAAAACACCAATACTGGTGGCTACTCCTCGGCCCCCTTTAAACTTCAGGAATATTGTCCAGTTATGACCACAGATGGCGGCCATCCCGCAAAAAATCTTTACCCAATCAGAAGTAAACGTTTCAACCGGCACAAGGAGACTGATACAATAGACGGCGACCCATCCCTTCAAGGCATCCCCCAGAAAGATAATCACCCCGGGTATGGGTCCTAGTACACGGAAAGTATTGGCAGCCCCTACGTTTCCCGAGCCATGCTTTCTTAAGTCGATTCCTTTCCAGAGTTTTCCCATGATGTAGCTGGTGGGAACAGAGCCCAAAAGATAACTCAGTATGATAGATAGAAAAAGCATTCTACTCCTTCTTTAATA
>JAHIPW010000187.1 GCA_018903055.1 bacterium | reverse complement strand
TCTTAATTGGATATCAAAATTTAGTGACGAGACGCTGGAAAACCTGTATACTAAAGAAGTGAAAGAGGAGATTAAAAGAGGAGAATTAACCTCTATCTTCAGATCCTATTTCACACTTTCGCAAGAAAGGGATTTTCTTTCCCGAACGCTCTACTGTGATATTAAGACCTGGCTGCCAGACGATCTATTGGTAAAGATAGACAGGATGAGTATGGCCACTTCTCTGGAGACAAGGGTGCCCTATTTGGATCATAGAATAGTGGAACTATGTACCTCCATGCCCATCCATCTGAAGCTAAAAGGCTTCACCAGTAAGTATATTCTGAGGAAGGCATTTTCGAGCCTCATCCCGGAAGAAATTCTGAAACGCAGAAAGCAAGGATTTACCGTCCCTCTCACTCCCTGGCTTAGGAAAGAACTAAAAGAATTTGCTCAAGAAATTTTATCTCAGAATAATATTGCCAAAAGAGGGTATTTCAATTATAATTATATCAAACATATTCTAAAAGAACATTTTGAAGGAAAAAGGGATTACAGCCGAGAGATCTGGTCTCTATTAGTCTTCGAGTTATGGAGCAAGGCCTACATCGAGAATTAATTGAGGAGTTAAATATGTTGAAATATTATTTCATCGCCTTCTTTTCTTCACTGATTTTGGTTTTTCTATTGACTCCTCTGGCGAGGAGGATGGCCTTTAGGTTTGATATTCTGGACCATCCCCGAGCACCGGTGAAGGTACATAAAGAACCAGTTCCCTACCTGGGAGGAGTGGCCATTTTCCTCGCCTTTCTGGTTCCGGTGATAGCCGGATTATTTTTTCTTAACATCCCCGAGGAAGGGAGAGAGCAATTACTAGGCATTCTTTTAGGGGGAACGATAATCATTGCCCTGGGCTTAGCCGATGATCTAAAAGGTCTATCTGCTAAAACCAAGCTCTTTGTAGAAACTATTGCTGCTATTCTCTTAATCGCTTTTGGTGTAAGGCTTAAATTTCTACCCGTCTTGCCAAGCATTCCCTTGACTATACTCTGGGTAGTGGGAATTACTAATGCTTTCAACATTATCGATATCATGGATGGTCTATCGAGCGGAGTGGCCTTCATTGCCGCATTAGCATTGATTGCCATTGCCTTACCTGGTGAGCAGGCCTTTGTCATCTTAGCCTGCGTTGCTTTAGCTGGGGCCTGTCTGGGATTCTTGAGACACAACTTATTTCCGGCAAAGATCTATATGGGCGATGCGGGAAGCCTCTTCTTGGGTTTTGTCATGGCTGCCCTGGCCATCGGGACGAGTTATACCGCAGTAAATAGAATCGCCCTCTTCGCCCCCATTCTTATCTTGGGGATCCCCATTTACGATACCTTCCTGGTTACTGCCCTGCGAACAAAGAAAGGTCGCTCTATCCTGCGGGCAAGCAATGACCACTTTGCACTCCGCTTAGTAGCCCTTGGTCTGAGCAGAAAAAAGACAGTTCTAATTATCTATCTTATTAGTATCCTATTGGCCGTTACTGGAGTGCTTGTTACTTTGGTAGAGATTAGATGGGCTATTTCTATCTATTGTTTAGTTATTTTACTCTCTTTTTTAATCGGCCATAGATTGGCCCAGATTGAGATGAGAGAAGAGACACATGGATAGTCCCTCAGGCTTCAAGCTCCAGGCCTCAGGCTGCAGGCTACAGTAAAAACTAAAAATGAAAAAATCCAACGAAATAATTATTCTAGGTGCCGGGCTGGGTGGCTTAACTTGCGCCTATTATCTGAATAAAAATTATTCTATCTTTGAAAAGGAATCCAGGGCAGGAGGATTATGCAGAAGCGAGAAAATAGACGGCTTTACTTTCGACTATACTGGACACTTACTCCACCTTAAGAGAAATGAAAATAAAAAATTAATTAAAGAACTTTTAAGAAAGAATCTCTTTCTTCAGAAGCGAAAGGCCTGGATCTATTCCAAAGGAATCTATACCAAGTATCCCTTTCAGGCCAATATCTATGGATTACCTGAAGAGGTTATAGAAGAATGCATCAATGGCCTCAAAGAAGCCAGAAAACATTCTCGACTCCGAACTCCGAACTCCAAACTCCGAACTAACTTTAAGGACTGGATCTATAGAAACTTCGGCCGAGGCTATGCTAAGCATTTCATGATCCCCTACAATGAGAAATTATGGACCGTCCCCATAGAGGAGATGTCCACAGAATGGACCAAGAGGTTCATTCCTATTCCTACATTGAAGGAGGCCTTGGCGGGAGCAAGGGGGAGACAAGAAAAGGACTTTGGCTATAATATTCGTTTCTATTATCCTTTAACGGGGGGGATAGGGGAACTGCCCAAGTCTTTCCTCCCTTTTGTTAGAAGGATAGACCTTAACTCGGAAGCGACCAGAATCTCGCTTAAAGATAAAAAGATTAGATTCAACAACGGTAAAGAGAAAAAATATCAAAGATTGGTATCTACTATTCCTTTACCAGAACTGATAAAAATTATCGACCGAATACCAGAGAAAATTAACAAGGCTTCTAAGCGCCTAAGATATGTTTCAGTCTTCAATCTAAACTTGGGGATTAGACGAGAGAAAATATCAGACAAGCACTGGATTTATTTCCCGGAGAAAGAGTTTACTTTCTATCGGGTGGGTTTTAACTCTAATTTCTCTTCTTATCTTGCTCCCCGGGGGACGAGTTCTATCTATACCGAGGTTTCCTATTCTAAAGATAAACCACTTGATAGGAAAGGGATAACAAGAAGAGTAATAAAGGATTTAATAAAGGCAGGTATTATTACTTCCCGAGATAAAATTCTGGCAAAACTTGTCTTAGACATCAGATATGCCTATCCTCTCTATGACCATAACCACAGAGAGAGTGTAGCCACCATTCAAAGATTTTTGAGAGCGAATGACATCTATTCCATGGGAAGGTTCGGCTCTTGGGAGTATCTCTCCATGGAAGACGTCATTGAGCAAGGTAGAGAAACGGCCCAGCAGCTCAATGGTCAGTAATCAGTAATCGGTAATCAGTGATCAGTAAAATCTGATATCAAACATTTATAATCTACGGCTAACATCTCAAGGCAAACAAAGTGCGTTGAGTATCTGCGTCAAATATACCCACGCAGTAAGCAGTAAAAAGAAATCAGCGTCTGGGAGGTTAAGCTATGAAAGCGTTAGTAACGGGGGTGGCGGGATTCATTGGTTCCCATTTAGCAGAGGGATTGTTGAAATTGGGATGGGGAGTGAAGGGTATCGACTCCTTTACTGACTACTACTCCCGAAAGATAAAAGAAGACAACCTAAGGAATCTAAAAGGAGATAAGGGCTTTTCCTTTCAAGAAGGAGACCTTTTAGAATTAAACCTGAAAAAAGATTTGGAAGAGATTGATTATCTCTTCCATTTAGCGGCCCAGCCTGGGGTGAGAAAAAGCTGGGGAAAGAATTTTGAGTACTACATTAGAAATAATATTACTGTTACCCAGAGACTATTGGAAAAGGCAAAGGGATTACCCTTAAAGAAAGTTGTCTTGGCCTCCTCTTCCTCTGTCTATGGAGAAAGTCCCTTACCCATGAAGGAGGATAATGTCTTAAGGCCCATATCTCCTTATGGGGTTACCAAATTGGCCTCTGAAAAACTGGGCTATCTTTATTATAGGTCTTATAAAGCGCCCGTGATTATTTTGCGCTACTTCACAGTATATGGCTCGAGGCAGAGACCGGATATGGCCCTCCATAGATTCATTAAGGCCATATTAAATAACGAGGAGATTACCATCTATGGAGACGGGAATCAGACCCGGGACTTTACCTATGTCTCCGATACTGTAGAGGCCACCATAAAAGCAGCTCAGTGTGAAGCGGGGGGGGAGATAATAAATATTGGAGGAGGGGCACAGGTTACAGTAAATGAAACCCTAAAGATATTAGAAGAGATTACTAAGAAGAAAGCAAAGGTAAGATATATTGAGAAGCAAAAGGGAGACATGCTTCATACCTTTGCCGATATATCAAAGGCGAAGAGATTATTAGATTATCAGCCCAAGGTAAAGTTAAGAGAAGGCCTGAAAAAAGAAGTAGCCTGGCTTGCAACCACAAAAACACAAAATTCAACTTAAAGGCACAAAAGGTACTATGAGAAAACTAAATATTTTACATATTATTACCAAGTTAGAACTGGGTGGAGCACAGGAGAATACTCTCTACACCCTAAAGAACCTTGACCGGAAAAGGTATAACCTTTTCCTGGCAGCCAATGATGAAGGAATATTAGTAGAAGAAGCGAAAAGAATGAAGGATGTAGAAGCATTTTTCATTCCCGAACTCATACGACCCATCAGTCCCTTAAAAGATCTAATGGCCCTGGTTAAGCTATTTCGCTTTTGCAAAAGAGAGAAGATAGATATCATCCATACCCATTCCTCAAAGGCCGGGATTTTGGGGAGGGGGGCAGCCAAGTTAGCCAGAGTACCGATTATTACTCATACCATTCATGGCTGGGGTTTCTATCCCAAACAGGGCCTCTTAAAGAAGAGGCTCTTCATCTTCTTAGAGAAGATGACAGCTAAAATTACGGATAGATTAATCGCCGTCTCCCGAGCAAATATTGAGACTGGAATAGAGAATAGAATTGGAAGGAAAGAAAAATACACCCTTATCCGAAGCGGAATAAAACCTTTTCGGTTCCAGAATGTGGAAGTGGATGTTGCCGAGAAGAAGAAAGAGTTGGGCCTTGAGGAAGATACTAAAGTAGTAGCTATGATTGCCTGCCTCAAACCCCAGAAGGCCCCTCTGGACTTTGTTAAAGTGGCTA
This sequence comes from bacterium, assembly GCA_018903055.1. GTDB lineage: Bacteria > UBP18 > UBA7526 > UBA7526 > UBA7526 > DRGV01. Next base: position 7,980 of record JAHIPW010000187.1, on the reverse strand, counting down.
ATCAGGTAATAAAGAAGAGACCTAAAACTCAATTCCTTCTTATCGGGGATGGGAGATTGAGGCCAGAGATTGAGAGATTAATAAAAACTTTTGATTTAGAGAAGAAGGTAATCCTCGCTGGCTGGAGAAAAGATATCCCCCAGATTCTAAAAGTTATAGACGTTTTGACTTTGACCTCTCGCTGGGAGGGTCTTCCCCGGGTCTTTCCAGAAGCCATGGCGAGTGAGTTGCCCATCGTTGCTACTAAGGTAGATGGGGCTTCGGAAGCCGTAGAGGAAGGGGTGAATGGATTCTTGATCTCGGTAGGTGACATTGGGGGTATGGCAGAAAAGATAATCAGTCTACTAGATAATCCCGGAATGGCAAAGAAGATGGGGAAAAAAGGAAAGGAGAAGGTCTTCCCGGAGTTTGATATCGATTTAATGGTTGAGAAGATCGATGACCTTTATCAGGAACTGACGAGGACTAAAGGGCTTCAATGACGAGATTAGTAAGGTTGAGAGAGGGGATGGCTAAAGAGAAGATTCCGGCTCTCTTATTAACCAATCCCATAAATATAGGTTACTTGAGTGGTTTCGCTGGTTCTGAAGATATTGCCTTGGTTACTTTCAAAAAAGCAATACTCCTTACTGATTTTCGCTATCTGGAAGAGGCAAAGAAAAAGGTAATCAATTTTCAGATAAAAAAAAGAAAAGGCCCACTTCTCAAGGCCTTAGTCCCTGCCCTAAATAAGCCAAAGATTAAAAAATTAGGATTTGAGGCAGAGCATCTATCCTATTCCCGCCATCGTTTCTTTTCTAAAAATCTAAAGGGGATCAGATTAATCCCCACCCGAGGTTTGGTAGAAGATCTTCGTCGCCTTAAAGACCAGGGGGAGATTAGCTTAATCAGGAAGGCAATTGAAATTACTGAAAAGGCTTTAGTTAAAACGCTAAAGAAAATAAAAGCTTCTATAAAAGAAAGAGAAGTTGCCGCCCTTTTAGAATACGAAATAAAAAAAGCAGGAGCAGAGGGAAGCGCTTTTCCTCCCATAGTGGCCTTTGGCAGAAGAACTTCTTATCCCCACAGTAAACCCTCTTCAGCAAGGCTAAAAAAAGGAGATCTAATCAAGATAGATTGGGGAGCAATTTATCAGGGATACTCTTCCGATCTTACGCGCATCTTTGTTTTTGAAAGAGCAACTGAAAAACAGAGAAGAATCTATTCCCTTCTTTATCGCGCACAGAGTGAAGCAATAGAGAAGATTAAACCAGGAATAGAATGTGCCCGAGTAGATAAGATAGCCCGAGATATAATCACCAAGGAAGGTTACGGAAAGTTCTTTGGCCATGGACTGGGACATGGAATAGGAAGGGAAGTGCATGAAGAACCTTATCTGAAATCAGAGGACGACACTCTTCTTGAGCCAGGAATGGTTTTGACAGTAGAGCCGGGAATCTATATTCCTGGATGGGGAGGGATGAGGATTGAAGATATGGTTCTGGTCACTGAGAGAGGATGCAAAGTCCTAAGTAGACGCGCTCCAAAAGAGTTACCAGAACTATGAAAGTCGGAGAAAGTGAGAAAATGAGAAAGTGGGCAGGTGGGAAAGTAAGAAAGTGCAGGTGAAATTTGACAAACAGTGTTCACCTGTGTTTATCTGTGGTTTTATAATCTGTTAAATCTGTCTAATCCGTGGTTCCCAATAAATTCAGTGTCTTCAGTGGTTTCTGTGGTTTTTAATCTGTGGTTTAGTTTAACAGTGTTTACCTGTGTTCATCTGTGGTTCCAAATTTTGATTTTTAACTTTTAATTTTTGAATTTAATAAAAGGGTGGAGAAGATGCTTTCTACAAAAGATTTTAAAAACGGGGTGGCCATTATCATTGATGGCCAGATTCATCTTATTATCTGGTTCCAGCACCATAAGCCGGGCAAGGGTGGGGCAGTGATGCGCACCAAACTCAAGAATCTCGCCACAGGAAGTATTGTAGAAAAAACTTTCAGGGCAGGTACTAAGTTTGAGGCAGCGCATTTAATAAAAAAGAAGATGGAGTACATTTACCGGGAAGGCACGAGCCTGGTCTTTATGGATAGTAAAACCTACGAACAAGTAAACCTGAATACCTCCCAGATAGGGGAAGGGATCCGCTTCTTAAAAGAGAACGTCACGATTGAGCTTTTAACCCATAAGGGAAGGATCCTGGGGGTAGAACTACCCATTACCGTTTCTTTAAAGGTTACCCGTACTGAATCAGGATTAAAGGGAGATCGGGCAACTTCGGGCACAAAACCGGCTACCCTGGAGACCGGTGCTATAATTCAGGTTCCTTTATTTATAAACACCGGGGATATTGTTAAGTTAGATACCAGAACTGGAGAGTATCTGGAGAGAGCCTAATACACGGATTAGCACTGATTAGTTTAAATTTAAAAATCAAATATCAAAAATCAAAATTATCCCAAAGGGATCCTTTCGGGACATATTAAAGTCCAAAATTTTAAATTTTGATTTGTCATTTTGCACTTTGATTTTTACATTTTGCATTTAGTTATCCGCGCCCATCCGTGTTAAAGAAGGAGTAGTGACGACGGGGCTCCTTCACCACTAAAATCAGGATGGATAGGCCCACAAAGGCTACAAGAGCGGTTAGACCAAAGACGAAACGATAGCCTATCCTATCTATTAAGAGACCACCCAGAAGGGGAGCAATAGTTAAGGGGAGGGCAAGTATGGTATGACCCAAACCGATATAGGTGGCCCTTTCTTCGGGTGGAGAAAACTCTAAGACGATATTCATATATCCCAGCATGACAGCGCTCGTATAGAAACCCAAAAGAACAAAGACCAGCAAGTAGAGTCCAATACTTTCTGCCAGAAGGGCCAGAACTGCAGCTCCGCCTGCGAATAAAGCAGCCAAGACCATCACTCCTTTATAGCCCTGCCTATCCCCTAAGTATCCCCAGAGAACAAAGGTTATCGTCTGCGCTCCCAGGATTAAGGCGGTAAATCTTCCTATCCATCCCTCTGGGGCTCCTAACTTTTCAATTCCGTAGAGGGCGTAGAAGGGAGTGGCCATGGCCACAAAGCAGAGGATGATATTGGCCAGGAGGCAGTAGGAGTAATTCTTATTCTCCCTCAAAATCCTTCCCAACCCCTTGAAATAAACTTTCCAGGCCACTCTCTTCTTGACCACTGGATAATCAGGCTCTCTGTAAAAAGAGAAGACAGTCAGGGAGATAGAGGTCATAAGAAAGGCCAGGAGGAAGCAGAGGGAGAAGTTATTGGGAAAAGGGAGATGACCCAAGATACGACCCGCTACCAAAGCCCCTGCTATTCCCAGGGTACCTCCAGCAAGGCGATTGAATCCCAGAACCCGGCCCCTTTTCTTGGGAAGAAGAACCTTACCCATTAGATCCAGCCAGGGAACGAAGCTGAACCCCCCGGAAAAAGCGTAACATCCATAGAGGAAAAAAAAGAGAAGGAGACCCACCAGAGAACCCGCCCTTATGAAAAAATAGGTAGCCAGGGCTAAGAATAACCAGGGGAGACGCTGCCCCATTCCTACCAAAAAGACCAGCCTTTTCTTGCGTGCCAGGGGCTCTACTAGGCGGGCAGAGATAATCTGGGGACCAAAGAAACCGAGCATCCATAAAGCAGGAACCAGGCCCACCACAGACTTATAAGGGGTTAGTTTACTGATGAATAGAGGCAGGATAGTAATCTCAAAGACAAACCCCAATCCAAAAAAGAAGAATGCCCCATCCAAAATGGTAATTGTAGTATTCCACCTATGATTCTTTAAGACTTCACTCTTCCATTTTCTCAAGGAATCGCTCATTTTCTCCTACCTCCTATCTTCATTCTAACCTTTTTTCCTCCATTTGGCAAGCAGAAATTATAAATAAACTCCTTACTTAGATAAACGATCGTTACTAAAGGCAAGGAAAAACAGAGATTGGTCATCCCGAAGAAACAAAGTTTGACCAAAATAGCTTATTTATGATATAGTAAAACAATAAGGAGAAAGATATGAGAGAAGAAATTTACAGGGTATTCGATGCCAATATCAATCGGGCAAGAGAGGGTCTGAGGGTCTGTGAAGAAGTAGCCCGGTTCATCCTCTGTGATGAGAAACTGACTAAGAAACTCAAAGGCATCCGTCATCAGGTAACAAAGATTATCCAAAGCCTAAAGATTGACACTAAAAAATTACTTGCCATTCGGGATATCAGAAAGGACGTGGGAGCCAGAACCTATCCCAGGAGTGAAGGAAAAAGAAAGAATTATGAGGATATTGTTACCTCTAATATGAAGCGGGTGGAAGAATCCTTAAGGGTCTTAGAAGAGTTTACTAAAAAGATCAATCCTTCTGCCGGGGCAAGGTTTAAAAGATTACGCTTCCAGGCCTACGACATGGAAAGAGAACTGCTGGAAAAACTGGAAGCTCAATAGAAACAGGCTACAGGTCTCAGGCTACAGGCTACAAAAGAAGCTTGCGGCTTGAAGCTTGTGACTTGAAGCATGAAGCTTGTGGCCTGCATGGTGAACAATGGATTTAAGCCTTTATGTTATCATTGATAGAAGAATGATGAATGGTAGGTCGCCCATTCGGGTGGCAAGGGAAGCAATTGCCGGAGGAGCAACCGCTATCCAGTTGAGGGAGAAGGAGATGGAGAGCAGGGATTTATGCCACCTAGCCTCCTCTCTTAAGAAAGTAGCCAGGAAGAAAAAAGCGCTATTCATAGTTAATGATCGAATAGACATTGCTCAAGCAGTAGATGCCGATGGGGTTCATCTGGGTCAAGAGGATTTTCCTATAGAAATAGCACGGAAACTTTTGGGAAGAAATAAGATTATTGGGGCAACGGTGCGTAATCTCTCACAAGCATTAAAGGCCCAAAGGGAGGGAGCAGACTATGTCAGTCTGGGGCCCATCTTTTCTACTAAAACAAAGAAAGACCTACCTCCACCACGAGGTTTAAAAACAATTGCCCAGATTAAAGAAAAGATCAGACTCCCCCTGATTGCTATCGGGGGAATAAATAGGGACAATGTAGCCAGTGTAATAAGGGCCGGGGCAGATGGGGTAGCAGCTGCCTCGGCAGTGGTGGGAGCAAAAAATATCCGAAAAACTACCGGGGAATTATTAAGGCAAATCAAAGAGGTAAAGAGATTGAAAAGAAGGAACTAATTTGTTCCTCGCCAGACGGTTCTCGCAAATTAGATTTCTTCGCACTGTTTACCGATTACTCTTTTCACTGCGACTCCTTTTTAGTACTAGTAACCGTTCGTAACCGTTAGTAACCGCTTCGTAACTATTCGTAACCGACTACCGTTCACCGATTCAGGAGGGAAAGAATGACTCAGTTGACTGAAGCTAGGAAAGGCAGAATAACTAAAGAGATGCGCTATGTTGCCAGGCAGGAAGGCTTAAAGCCAGAAGTAATAAGAAGGAGAATAGCTAAAGGGGAGATCGTCATCCCGGCAAATACTGGACGAAAGAGAATTAAATGGTGTGGAATCGGCAAGGGATTGAGAGTAAAGGTAAATGCCAATATCGGAACCTCTCCCCAAAAGGTGAATACTAAAAATGAATTAGCCAAACTTAAGGCTGCTCAGGAAGCAGGCGCAGATACCGTCATGGATTTAAGTATCGGGGGAGATTTAAAGAAAATAAGGAGAAGGATTATAAGTGAGACCAATCTTCCATTGGGAACCGTGCCCATCTATCAGGTAATTATTAATACTGTAAAGAAAAAAAAGTTTATTGCTAAGATGACAAAAGGGGATATCCTGGGAGTAATCGAAGAGCAGGCCAGGGACGGGGTAGACTTCATGACTCTTCACGCTGGGGTTACCCAGAGGACCTTGGAAATCCTAAAAAAGAAGAAGAGGATGACGGGTATCGTTAGTAGGGGAGGGGCTTTCTTAGCCGAGTGGATGATCTTTAATGAGAGAGAGAATCCTCTCTATGAAGAGTATGATGAAGTCTTGGAAATCGCTAAAAAGTATGATGTTACCTTGAGTCTGGGAGACGGTCTGCGACCTGGCTCCCTGGCCGATGCTTCTGATGAGGCCCAGATAGAAGAACTGGTAACTTTAGGAAAGTTGGCCAAGAGAGCAAGAAGGGCTGGGGTACAGGTTATGATCGAGGGGCCAGGCCATATGCCCCTGGATCAGATAGAGGCCAATGTCGAATTAGAGAAGAGACTCTGCCAGGGAGCGCCTTACTATGTTCTGGGTCCTCTAACTACGGATGTTGCCAGTGGCTATGATCATATCGCCGGGGCCATCGGTGGAGCCCTGGCTGCCTGGAAGGGAGCAGACTTCCTATGCTATGTCACCCCGGCTGAGCATCTGAGACTTCCCACTGCCCGAGATGTCTGGGAGGGAGTGATAGTGACTCGTATTGCTGCCCACAGTGCCGATATCGCCAAGGGAATAAAAAGAGCAAGGAATTGGGATGATGAGATGTCAAGAGCCAGAGGAGATTTAAGGTGGAGGAAGATGATTAACCTTGCCCTGGATACTAAAAAGGCCAAGAGGTACCATCCTTCGCTAAAGGAAGATACCTGCACTATGTGCGGCGAATACTGCGCCATAAAAAGAGTAAAAGAGTACTTTAGATGAAAACCTTTAAATTACTAAGTTCTCTGTCCAAGAAAAGGAAGACAAAGATTTATCTTGTCGGAGGATACCTAAGAGATTTAATCTTAGAGAGGAAGAACAAGGATCTGGACTTTATTCTTGCCCCGTTAGACGCAAAGCGTCTTTCGGGGCTTACCGGTGGACTCACAGATTTTGTAAAGGAATTTGCTAAGAGAATAAATGGCACCTTCTTCCTCTTAAATGATAGATACCAGACAAATAGAGTCATTGATAAGAAAAATGGTTTGACCTACGACTTTACCAGAATACGCGGGAGGTCGATAGAGGAGGACCTGAAGAAGAGAGACTTTACCATCAATGCTTTGGCCTTAGATCTTGAAAAGCCTGTTCTTTTAAAAGTGATTGACTCCTATAAGGGAAGAGAGGACATTCAAAAGAGAGTAATTAGAGTAGTCAGTGAAAGAGCATTTAGCGATGACCCTTTACGCCTCCTGCGTAGCATTCGCTTCCGAGCCCTTTTGAATTTTAGAATCGAAAGGAAAACAGAGAGACTTATCATACAAAAAGCCCCCCTACTTAAAAAAGTTTCCGGGGAGAGGATAAGGGAGGAACTCTTCGGGATCCTGGCCCTGGAAGATAGCCACAGGTTCATAAGAGAACTGGATAAATTGAAACTCCTCACCCAGATTATTCCCGAGATAGAAGCATTAAGGAAAACAGATCAGGAGGGTTTTCATCACCTCGATGTTTGGGAACATTCTCTTGAGGCCTTGAAACATACTGAAGAGATACTAAAGAATCTGAAGAAACTCTTTCCTAAATTTTATAAGAAGATTAATAAACACCTGGAAGAGGAAGTGGCGGATAAGCAACCCCGGATCACCCTTTTGAAGTTAGCCACTCTTTTTCACGATTTAGGGAAACCCCAGACACAGGCCATTACTCCGGAAGGAAGGATGAGGTTCATCGGCCACGAAGAGAAGGGAGTGGAGATGGCAGAGGAGATTGGAAAAAGACTGAGGCTTTCCCGAAAAGCAATCGAAACTGTCAAGAGAGAAATTCTTTATCATATGCGACCAGGTAATTTGAGTGGAGTTCCCGAGTTGACCATTCGGGCTATCTTTAGATTCTTCCGAGACTGCAAGGAAGAGGGAGTTGAAACCCTGATTCTGTCCTACGGAGATAGATTGGCTTCCTGTGGTCCTCTCGCGACTTCTGAGATGATTAAGAGGCATGGGGAAGTAGTAGAAGAGATGCTTGGGGATTACTATGAGAGAAAGTCCATTGTCAAGCCTAAGAAGTTGGTCAATGGAAATGAGATTATAAAGAGATTTAATCTTTCTCCGGGACCAAAGATAGGAAAGATCCTGGAAACACTCAGTGAAGTCC
>JAHIPW010000186.1 GCA_018903055.1 bacterium | reverse complement strand
TCCCCTCTATCCCCGATAAAGGGAAGAAAGGGCCCTAAGAAGCAATAGGTCTTGATCCCTAATTTTGAGGCTTCTTTCAAGACAGAGATTCTCTCCTGGCTTGAGGATGAATGGGGCTCAATTTTTTCTTTTAGATTTTCATCCATAGTGGTGATGGTCAGGCCTAATTCGACCTGAGAATAACCTTTCAAGATATCAAAATCCCTTTTCACCAAAGTGCTCTTGGTTAAGATGGTTATGGGAAATTCATTCTCAATTAAAATCTTGAGGCATTTCCTGGTCAACTGATACTTCTCTTCTAAAGGTTGATAAGGGTCGCAGACGGAACTTACGAAGACCTCACCCTTCGGCTTTCTTCTAATCTCTTTCTCTAAGACCAGGGGAGCATTTACTTTGACATCAACAAACTCTCCCCAGGGCTCTTTATGTCCTGTATATTCCCTCATAAAGCGGGCATAACAATAAATACAATTATTTTCACAACCTGTATAACAGTTTAAGCAATAATCGGCAATGCCTGATTTATTAAGGATAGATTTGCATACTTTCTCTTTAACTATTAGCAACTTTAACTAACTTTCCTTCTGCCTCGGCAACGATCTTTCCTTCTCGGTATTTAGCATTTGCCTTAGTATAGATTATTTTCTTTGTCTCTCTTATTATCTCACCAGTTACAATGATATCTCTATCTATTCTCGCTGGCTCTTTGAAGCGGAGATTCATCTCTGCGGTCACGGCTGGAATCCCAACTTCATAAGACAACTTCACCATGACCTCATCCAGTAAGATAGCTAAGAATCCTCCGTGGACGATTCCCCCGAAGCCCTGCTGCCATTCCTGGGGCCTGAAGAGGGTTTTGATGCTTTTCTTTTCTCTATCGAACTCAAAGGAGAGTTTCAGGCCCCTCTCATTCCTTTTACCACAGACGAAACACATCCCAATATCTGTATATTCCATATTGCCCTCACTAAGTTCGGGAAATTCTAAATCCTAATATCGAAACTCTAAACAATATTTAAACTCAAAATTCAAATGATCAAAACTATTTTGAATTTAGAACATTTAGATTTTGAATTTGTTTCGGATTTAGGATTTCGTGCTTAGGATTTTCTTGTATTGATGGCGCGCCTGGAGGGATTTGAACCCCCGACACCTAGCTCCGGAGGCTAGTGCTCTATCCCCTGAGCTACAGGCGCTTCCTTGCTCTTTCGATTGCTTTCTTTAGAATCTCTTTTGAGCCTTTATAGGCTACAGTCTCAAGCGCCTCTTCCGGAATGAACCATTTGGCATCCTGGATCTCTGAGGTCTGAATCTTGAATTTTTCTCTTCCCTTTGCCGCCATCAGGAAGAGATAGACGGTCTTATAGATTAGAGTCCCATGTAGGCGGTAGAAGTAATTTATCCTGTCAATCTCTTCTATTATCCGGAGTTTTTTGAGGCCAGTCTCCTCATTGGTTTCCCGCAAAGCAGCATCTTCGCTGGACTCACCCTTGTCAATATTCCCTTTTGGCCAGGTCCACTTTCCATAGCCGTCCTTAATCAAGAGGACCTTGATTTTACTCTTTTCTCTCTTAATTACGATGCCGCCTGCAGAGAATTCTCTCTTTGCCACTATTTACCTTTTTTTCGGGCAAGATCATACTTATAGGCCAATCTTTTAAGGAGCTTATGGCCCTTCTTGTTTTTTCTATAGTCTATCTTTCTTCCCGACCTTCCGCTTCCTCTTTTCATAGTTAGGCAGTAATCAGGGTATCTGTGGTTGCTACTCCCGGGATAGCCCTTATTCTCTTCACCTCAATTCCTCTTCCTTGAGGCCGAAGTAATGGCCGATTTCATGCCTCACCACTTCGCGCACCCTCCCTGCTATTTCCTCCTGGCTTCGACAGAGGGACTCGATGTTCTTCTGATAGATGGTTATCTTATCTGGCAATACATTCCCATACCAGCGACCCCTCTTCTTTAGGGGGATCCCCCGATATAGGCCAAGGAGTGTAGCCGAAGGAGATATTTTACATTCTGACAGAGTAGTGGTCCGAGGCTTGTCTTCAATCACGATTTCAATGTTCTCTAATTTCTTGCGAAACTTTTCAGGTAGTTCCTCGATCGCTCTAAGGACCAATCTCTCGAACTCTTTTCTCTCCATAGACACTCTTCTGCCAGTTTGCCAGTGAGCCGGTTTGCCAGTTTTAACTGTCAAACTGTCCAACTGTCTAACGGTCAAACTGGGTTGCAGCTTGTAGCCTGAGACCTGTAGCCTGTAGATTATTATTCTATCACCTTGTAGACCACATCCCCTTCCCGGGCATGCTCAGAGACCTTGATGCCGACGGAGTCTCCCACC
>JAHIPW010000185.1 GCA_018903055.1 bacterium | reverse complement strand
AAGCCTTATCCCATTGGAGATTATAAGGAAGTCTTTCGCTATCGCCCCTCGGCTTTGCCTTCCCTCGACCCCGTCGGGGTCTCGGGACGAGAACCCCAGAGGGGCGGGATACTTCGCCGAGGTATCCTGAGCCATAGGCGAAGGGCTCGGGATGGTGCGGACGACCCCGACAGAAAGTCGGGGCACGAGATAACTCCCATCCCGATAAATTTGGTGGGCTGGAGAGGACTTGAACCTCCACGGGTTACCCCACACGCCCCTCAAACGTGCGCGTATACCAATTCCGCCACCAGCCCTTCTATAACTTAGCTACTGGACTCTGCATCATTCGAAAATAGTTGACAGAAATTCGAAAACTGCCCCATTAGATAGGCTTCGCCATCTAACGGGGTAAATAGTGAAATCCGTTTTCTGCCTGCCCCGTTGACGCGAAGCGGCTTTACGGGGTTTTCCGTTCTCCCTACCGATTTCCGTTTTCTAACAACCGATCTCTATTTTCTATAGACGAACGAAAAATCCAGTTATTCGTCCTCTGGAGTCTCTTCCGGGATGGTCTCTACTGTGGGCTCTTTCTCCATAACAGAAACTCTCTTTTTAGAGGAGAAAACGGCTAAGGTCAGAGAGGTAACCATAAAGAGAATGGCCAGGGTGGTGGTGAGTCTGGTTAGAAAGGTCCCTGCCTGAGCACCAAAGGCGGTCTCGGTTACTCCCCCAAAGGCTCCTCCCAGACCTCCCCCTTTAGCCGACTGCATAAGAACAATAAGAATTAATAAGAGACTTGCCACGATATGGATTCCCAGAATTAAATTAGTCATCTTCACACCTCTCTATATACAGATCAACACAGATTGTTTACAGATTTATACAGATACTAGAACTTTGAGTTGAGTCTTTAGGTTAAGGTTAGGTTGTTGGTTTGGTTGTTAGGTTAAGTAGTTGGTCTTTTTAAATACCTAACCCTTACCCAACTACCAAACTCACTACTTTACCCTAACCTAACTACTAACTAACTTGTTTATCAGTAAGGGCCATTACCCCAGGGAGTTCCTTCCCCTCCAAGAATTCCAGCGAGGCTCCTCCGCCAGTGGAGACGTGATTCATCTTCTCTGTCAGGCCTATCTTTGCGATGGCGGCTACAGAATCTCCTCCACCAATAACCGTGGTAGCTTTTGATTCTGCCAAAAGTTTAGCAATGGTAAATGTTCCCTTACTGAAGGGCTCTATCTCAAAAATTCCCATAGGCCCATTCCATAAGACAGTTCTTCCCTTATTTATGGCATGGCCGAATTTGGCGATGGTGGCTGGTCCGATGTCCACCGCCTGCCAATCGGGAGGAATCCCCAGGCGCTGGACAACCTCTATCTTGGCATCGGCTGATACCCTGTCTGCCACCACATGATCGATGGGAAGAAGAATGGGAATCCCCTTTCTTATGGCCTCGATCAATATCTCCTTGGCAAGTTCTATCTTATCCTCTTCTACCAAGGACCTACCGGTCTCTACTCCTCTGGCCTTGAAGAAGGTATAGGCCATCCCTCCCCCGAAGATGAAGATGTCTGCCTTGCCAAGAAGGTTCTTAATCACTCCGATCTTTGTCGATACCTTTGCTCCTCCTAAGATAACGATGAAGGGCCTCTCAGGATTAGTAAGAACCTTTCCTAAGTACTCAATTTCTTTTTTCAATAGATAGCCGCAGGCAGAAGGTAAAAACTTAGTCACTCCCACGGTTGAGGCATGGGCTCGATGGGCAGTACCAAAGGCATCATTGATAAAGATATCTGCCAGACTGGCCAACTCCTTTGCAAATTCCGGGTCGTTTGTTTCCTCTTCCTTGTGAAATCTAAGGTTCTCCAAGAGTATTACCTCGCCCTCTTTCGATTGGGAAACTACTCCCTTTACTTCTTCTCCAATGCAGTCATCGAGCTTCTTTACTCTCCTTTTAAGCAGTTCTCCTAATCTCTCAGCCACTGGGTTTAGACGGAGCTCCTCTTTTATCTTTCCCTTCGGCCGGCCGAGATGGGAAATGAGAATGGCCTTTCCTCCTTGTTCCAGGACCTTCCTTATGGTTGGAAGAGAGGCTCTGATGCGGGTATCATCCATGACCTTTCCCTTCTCTATGGGGACGTTGAAGTCCACCCGGATGAGGACTCTCTTATTCTTTAAATCTAAGTCATCAATACTTAATTTATCCATTCCATCCTCGCTTCGCTCGGATAGTTTACAGTAACCAGCGAACAGTTTTACTGTAGTTTGGAGTAACGGCCACCTTTGGTGGCCTTGAGTTCGGAGTACGGCCTTCGGCCTTGAGTCCAGTGTATTTGTCTTTGTCTCCGAACTCCGAACTGTTAACTCCGAACTAAACTGTTAACTGTAAACTGGTTACTTCTTACTGATATACTCTACCAACTCCACTAAGCGATGGGAATATGCCCACTCGTTGTCATACCAGGCCAGGACCTTGACTAAATCTTCTTCTATGATATAAGTTGACAAACCATCCACAATGGCGGAATGAAAATTTCCATTGAAGTCCCGGGAAACAAGAGGTTCTTCAGTATATTCTAAGATGTTGGGTAGTCTCTTGGCAGCCTCCCTAAAAGCATCATTAACCTCTTCTCTGGTAACTTTTCTTTCCACTTCACAAACGAAATCAACCAAAGAGACATTCGGTGTGGGAATCCTTATTGCCAGACCGTCTATCTTTCCCTTTAACTGCGGAAGGGTCAGGGCAGTGGCCTTTGCTGCTCCCGTAGTAGTAGGAATCATAGAGAGGCCGGCGGCTCTTGCTCTCCTCAAATCTTTATGGGGGGAGTCCAGGATAACTTGATCATTGGTATAGGAGTGAATGGTGGTCATTAATCCCTTCTTAATCCCAAAATTATCCAACAATACCTTGGCTACCGGTGCCAAACAGTTTGTGGTGCAGGAGGCATTGGATATGATGTGATGCTTCTCTGAATTGTACTCCTTCTCATTCACTCCCAGGACAATGGTGATGTCCTCCCCCTTTGCTGGAGCAGAGATTATCACCTTCTTTGCCCCGGCATTTAGATGTTTCTCTGCTCCCTCTCTATCCCGAAACATTCCCGTGGATTCAATGACTACCTCTACTCCCAGTTCCCTCCAGGGAAGAGAGGCGGGGTCCTTCTCTTTAAATACCTTAATCTCCTTGCCATCGATGATTAAAGTATTATCCTTTGCTTCGACCTTTCCAGAAAAGATACCGAAGGTTGAATCATATTTGAAGAGGTGAGCCAGGGTCTTGGCATCCGTCAAGTCATTGACTGCAATGAAGTCTAAACCCTTCCTCTCCAATCCAGCTTTAAGAGCCAGACGACCAATTCTTCCAAATCCGTTGATTCCTACCTTTACCATAAATACCTCCTTTATAACGCCGAGGCGCAGAATTTTCCGCCAAAGGCGGATCAGCCTTTGGCTGAAACACAGAGACGTTGAAACCGTTTTCTTTTACGTTTCTGTAGTATTCTTAATTGGTTTATATTATCATATTTTTAACGACAAGTCAAATTTTTGAAGGTGTCCGGGCTAAAGTGAGGACCGTTACCTCTTTTACCCCGGCGGTAAGCAGGACTTTACTGCACTCATCCACCGTAGCTCCGGTAGTGCATATATCATCGATCAAAAGAATTCTCTTATTTTTGACCTCCTCTTGTCTCTTGACTGAAAAGGCACCCTTTACATTTCTTCTCCTCTCTTCCGGGTTTAGACCACTCATCGTTCTGGTATCCCTTATTCTCAATAGATTTTCATGGGAAAGAGGCAAAGAGTAATGCCTATCAATTATTCGAGCAAAGACCTCTGCTTGATTGAACTCCCTCTCCTTTCTCTTACTTCTATAAAGTGGAACGGGAAGAACGAGATCGAAATCGTTTATCTTTAGATTCTCCTGGCAATACTTTAGGAGTAGTTTTCCCAGGGGTGAAATTAAGGCCTTTACCTTTTGATACTTGAGGAGTAGAATGGCCTCCCTCATTACTCCCTGATAGAGGCTCATAGAACATATTTTTTTGAAGTAACGTTTTTCCTTCTGGCAATTTTTGCAGATCCTGTCTTCAAAAGGTCTTAAAGGTCGGCCGCACTTAAGACAATAGGGTTCTTTAATGAATCTAATTCTGGTAAAGCATTCTGGGCAAATATAGGTGAGATTCCCTGCTTCTAAAGTTTTCTTACAGATTCTGCATTCCAGGGGAAAGATTAGACTTAAAAGAGTTTTGATAAGATTCATATTTACATTTTACAATATGGAAACAAAATTTGCAAAATTAATTTAGTTAAGGTATACTGATAAAGTAATCAGTGAATAGTAATATTTGGTTTACGGTTTACGGTTTACGGTTTACGGTTAACGGTTTACGGTTAACGGTTTACGGTTAACGGTAAACAGCGACCCCGATCGCATAAGCGCATCGAGGGAGCGGGCAGATTGAATAATAGTTATTCATCAGCGGGGCAAGTAAAACGCGCCGCTCAACTGTAAACCATCCGAGTGAAGCGAGGAGATCTTGTGGTGAGGGAATGAGAATTCTAAGGCGCTATATCTGTAAGGAATTAGTGGGGCCTTTCTTTCTGGGCTTAGCAATCTTCACCTTCATCATGCTTATGCAACAGATTATAGAACTCACTGATCTGGTCATCTACAAGGGAGTGGGCATAGGAATTGTGGGGCGGCTCTTTCTCTATGTCCTCCCCTACTTCCTCATGTTCATCATCCCCATGACCATTTTGGTAGCAGTATTGCTTTCCTTCGGTCGGCTATCCCAGGATAATGAGATTACTGCCATCCAGGCCTCGGGTATTAATCTCTGGGTCTTAGTGCGTCCGGTGCTGGTCATCGGCCTAGCCTTGAGTATCTTTTTGGCCCTCTTCAATAATTTCATCTCCCCAAGAAGTAAGTACGCCTTTCGGAGTCTCTACTTTGATATTGTTGACAAACAGGCTAGCGTCGTCCTCCAGCCTAGAATCTGGATCTCGGACTTCGATGGCCTCATCCTGCATACCGAGGAGATGGATGAAAGAACGGGAGAGATGTTTAAGGTCACTCTATATCAATTGAGTGAGGAGAGTTCTCCAAGAACCATCTTTGCCCAGAGAGGAAATCTGGTCTCTGATCCAGAAAAGTTAGAAGTGGGGATTAAGCTCTTTAATGGAACCATGCATACTGTAGATGCCAAACACCCCGAACGCTACCACATCCTATCCTTCGCTACCCACTTCACCAACCTGGACATCCACGGTTCTCTTAAACATGAGAAGACGGCGAAGCGCTTGGAAGAAATGACCATCAAAGAACTCTGGGGACATATTAGAGAGATTCGCAGTCGAGGACAGGTTCCCAGATGGCAGTTGGTCAATCTTCACAAGAGATTCTCCTTCGCCTTCGCTCCCTTAGTCTTTATCCTGATTGGAGTCCCCCTGGGAATAAAGACCCATCGCAGCGCCAAGTCCATCGGTTTTGTCATTAGTTTTTGTCTAGCCTTTGTCTATTATTTCATCATGATGGCTGGGGAACATCTGGGCAGAATAGGGGCCCTTCCTCCGGGCTTGGCCATCTGGCTTCCCAATCTCTTTTTGGGGATGATAGGAACATTCCTCATGGTAAGGATGGTGAAGAGATAACATGCGTATTCTGGATCGTTACTTAATAAGAGAGTTCTTAAGACCGTTTATTTTCTGTCTCTTGATCTTTACTACTCTGATATTCGTCGCCCAGCTCTTTGAGGAACTGGACCATATACAGCGCCTGGGATGGGGGGTAATGATCTACTACTTACTCTATCGCACCCCCTTCTTTCTGGCCCAGTTCGCGCCAGTAGCGGTGCTTCTCGCCGGGCTGTGGTCATTAGGAAACCTTTCCAAGAACTATGAGCTCATTGCCATGAAGGCCGGAGGAATATCTTTCAGGCGTATCTTGGTTCCCATGTTAGGAGTCGCTCTGGTCATCAGTTTTCTTATCTTCATCCTGAATGAATCCATCATCCCTCCCCTCAACATGAAGGTAAAGAGGTTTGAAGAGACCAGAATGGATGAACGACCGGAGTATGAACGAAGAGATAATGTTGCTTTCTATAGCCCGGACCATCAATACCTCATCTACATGAAAACCTTCGATGGGGAAAGAAGCCAGATGCGTCACGTCCAGATTCTGGCGAACCGTTCAGATGGTACTCTGGCAAGAAGAATAGATGCCCAGAAAGGATTATATAATAACGGAGGTTGGTGCTTCATCGAAGGTATAGAGAGGGAATTCGATGTGCGGGGAGAGAATATCTTAAAGGAAGAGGGTTTTAAAGAGAAGTATCTTCCCCTACATGTTAAGCCAGGTGACTTCAGCCGTGAAATACAGAAGCCAGAAGAGTTGAACTTCATCCAGCTGGCAAGGTATATCACTCAGTCCAGAAGAGGGGGATACGATGTCCGGAGGTATTTAGTCGACCTCCACTTAAAGGTTGCCTCACCCTTCGCCTGTATTATTGTCCTCTTGGTGGGTGCTCCCCTGGCCATCTTTTCCCCAAAGAGTGGAAGATTGATTGGCTTCGGAACCGCCATCTTCATCGGCCTCCTTTACTGGGGAGTGGTATCTATCGGTCGCTCTTTAGGAAGGGTGGGGATACTAACCCCGCTTCTTGCCGCCTGGATAGCTAACCTCTTTTTTATTGGCCTGGGATTATATCTCCTGCGCCGAGCAAGATAAGAACCTTTCGCTAGCGCTCAAGAACCTTGTTTCTTCGTTAGCACTCAGAAATAAGAACCTCCGATTACATCGGAGAACCTTGTTTTTTCGCTTTGCTCAGAAATGAGCCAAGCAAGTTGTCTCTTTCTTCACTTTGTTCAGAAATAAAAGTTAAATGAGTTTCTTCGCTTTGTTTTGTAATTTCCAAATTATTAAGAATTTGGAAAGAAGAACCCTGCCAAAGTCTTCTTCTCAACTATTGACTATCAACTAATTGTTACTTTATAGTTTTGTATTTATTTAAGACCATGTCCTTCGCTTTTTTTATAGTCTCTGTTGCTTGTGGGGTAATGGGATAGGCAAGATCGTAGTAGCGGCCATCTTCTCCTTTCTTGCTGGGCATGGTCACCCATGGTTTATACGTGCCCTCCGTTACCTTGCCCTAACCCAACTACCAATGACGAAGTCTGTCTTCTCTTCTCTGTTTTTCCCTCCTCTCTACCTCATAGTTTTTACTCTTATATTCTTCCCATCATTCGATTTGAATGTCAGAGGGGCTTTTTGGTTTTATCTGCAACCACCTCTCCTTGTGGATTGCGATCTCACCTGAGACCTGAATCTTTGTTCCTTGAGTAAGACTCGCTCTCTGTGGTATCTCATCGTAGAGATCTTT
>JAHIPW010000184.1 GCA_018903055.1 bacterium | reverse complement strand
TTTTCTGAGTCTCTTTTCTACCATTATCTCTTTTCCTGAATGAGCTTCTGCATCTCTTCCCTATCGTGGCATTTAATTATCGCTTCCTGATAGGTTATTAGACCCCTCTGATAGAGCTCAAAGAGGGACTGGTCCATGGTCTTCATCCCATACTTGGTCCCGGTCTGGATGGCGGATAGGAGCCTATGGGTCTTCATCTCCCGGATCATATTGGCGATGGCCGGAGTGACCATCATGATCTCGAAGGCCGCCACCCTTCCCTTGCCACTTGCTTTGGGTAAGAGTTTTTGACAGAAGACCGCCGCCAGAGAGACGGAGAGCATCATCCTGATCTGCTGTTGCTGGTGGGGAGGAAAGACATCTATGGCCCGATCCACCGTCTGGGCGGCATCATTGGTATGCAATGTGGCGAAGACTAAGTGCCCGGTCTCTGCCGCCGTAATGGCCGCTTCGATGGTCGCCAAGTCCCTCATCTCACCCACCAATATGACATCCGGGTCCTGACGAAGACCACGCACCAAGGCCTCGGCAAAGGAGGGGGTATCGATGCCCACCTCCCTCTGGGTGACGATGCTCATCTTATGGGAATGGTAGTATTCTATAGGATCTTCGACGGTGATGATGTGGCAGTCCTGCTCAGAATTTATGATATCGATCATGGTGGCTAAGGTAGTCGTCTTTCCACTTCCTGTGGGCCCGGTAACCAGGACGAGCCCCCGCGGGCGATGCAAGAGGTCCTTAACAGAAGCGGGAAGGCCGAGCTCCTCTAAAGTAAGAAGTTTGGTGGGGATGAGTCTCATAGATATGGCCACCGCCCCCATCTGCCTATAAATACAGACCCGGAATCTTCCCTGATCCTTGAAGGTATAGCCGAAGTCGGCTGAGCCCATCTCCTTTATCTGCTCCTGATACCTCTGGGGAGAGATGGCCTCCATAAAGGCCTGGGTATCCTCTGGCTTCAAGGACTTCATATCCAAAGGATGCAACTTTCCATCAATACGCAATACCGGTGGACGGTTGACGTGAATATGTAGATCAGAGGCATTGCGATCCACCACCATCTGAAGAAGTTTCTCCGCTTCTAACATCTTTCACCTCGCTAATCGTTTACCGTTTACCCGCTCGGCCTATGGCCTCGCTGTTTACTGTTTACCGTAAACCGTTCACTGTAAACCGTAAACGATATATTATTCTACTCAATGTCTGATTGGGTTACTCTCAATACCTCATCAATAGTGGTCTGACCCAGGGCCACCTTCAGGAAGCCGTCCTCCCTCATGGTCCTCATCCCCTCCTCCCGAGCTCTGGTCTTTACCGTTGCGGCCGGGGCTTTCTCCAGGATGAGGTCCCTTATCCTGTCAGTAACAGGCATGACCTCGAATATCCCGGTCCTTTTCCGGTAGCCGGTATGGGTACAGGCCGAACATCCCTTCCCTCTATATAACTTTCCGTCCTTCAAGTCTTCTTTCTTTTTATTTAAAAGGAGTAGGTCTTTGGTGCTCGGCTCATAGGCCTCCCGGCACTCGGAACAGATGGTCCTTACCAGCCTTTGGGCCATGACCCCGGCCACACTGGAGGAGACCAGGAAGGGCTTCACCCCCATATCCATCAGACGGGTAACGGCAGAGGGGGCATCGTTGGTATGTAGAGTAGAGAAGACAAGATGTCCGGTTAGGGAGGCTCTTATGGCAATCTCTGCCGTCTCCACATCCCTTATCTCACCAATCATGATGATGTTCGGTGCCTGACGCAGGATGGAACGGAGGCAGCGAGCGAAGGTGAGACCGATATTGGGCTTTACCTGGGTCTGGTTTATTCCGGAGATATGATACTCTACCGGATCCTCAACGGTGATGATTTTAACATCCGCGGTATTGATCTTATTGAGCGCGGCATATAGAGTAGTAGTCTTTCCACTTCCCGTGGGCCCAGTGACCAGCATGATTCCATTGGGTCTCTTGATCAGGGAATTGAAGAGTTCCTCAGAGTCGGACAGGAAGCCCACCTCCGCTAAACCCAGCATAACACTGGACTTATCCAGGATTCTCATGACGATGCTTTCCCCAAAGAGAGAAGGAAAGGAAGAGACCCTCAGGTCGATATCCCGCCCCAGCATCCGGAGCATGATTCTTCCATCCTGGGGAAGCCTCCTCTCTGCAATATTCATCCCGGCCATGATTTTTAGTCGAGAAAGCATGGCTGCCTGGAAGCGTTTTGGAGGAGGGGTCTTCTCGTGTAATACTCCATCTATCCGATATCTTATTTTAAAGGTCTTTTCAAAAGGCTCTAAATGAATATCACTTACCCTCTCCTTCAGGGCCTGCAGGATAATGAGACTGACCAGCTTGATGATGGGAGCCTCGTCTGCGATCTCTTCTAATTCTTCTGCTCCTTCTTCCTCATGTATTACCTCTAACTCCTCATCCATACCGGCCACCATCTCTTCTACAGACTCCTCAACCAGACCATAGTTCTTCTCAATGGCCTTCATCACCTCGTCTTCAGGGGCCACCATCCCCTCTACCTTACAGTCCAATAGAAGAGAGAGGTCATCTAAGGAGCGGATATCAAAGGGGTCAGCCATGGCTACCGTTAAAGTCTTCTTGGTCTTTTTTATGGGAATCATTCTATAGAGGTGGGCGGTCCTTGCTGGGATGGCCTTCAGGGCTTCCTCACTAAACTTATAATCTTCCAATTTTATCCTTTTCATCCCCAGTTGAGCAGCAACGAGATCAAGTATTTGGTCATGGGTAGCCAATTTCAGGCGTATGATGACCTTCTCCAGTCTCCCCTTCTCCTTGCGCTGCTCTTCTAAGGCAGTATTCAACTGTTCCCGAGTAAGGAGCCCGCTTGAGGTTAATATTCTTTCCAGGGTTCTCTGCCTTGCTTCTACCAATTAATCACTCCTTAAAATTTGAATCAGTTAATAAGTTGATAAGTAATAAAGTATGCTTCAGGCCTCCCCTAGAAATTGCATTGGCAATTTCAGGGACTAAAGTACCCGAAATTTCTCCTAAATTTCAGGGTGCAAGTCGCAAGCCTCAGGCTTCAAACTTACAGGCCTCAAGCTGCAGGTCGCAAGCCGCAGGCTTCAAGCCACAAGCCGCAGGCCACAAGCCTGTAGCCTGTAGCCTGTAACCTGTAGCCTGTCAACTTTTGTTTTTATGGTAGCATATTTATCTAAATTTGTCAAGTTAATGTGCTGGCTGACCATATAGGTAACACTGGACTTCTGATTTTAGTGAGTTCTTTTTCAAACACTTGACCCTTTGACTATTGACTACCGACTACTGACTATTGACTACCGACCACGGGACCTCTTTAATAGTTTCTCCTGGAGCCTCTTGATCTTCTCTCTCTGTCTCCTGGTTGCTTGGGCATCGTAAGTAATATCAATCATCAAAACACTCCCCTCTCCCGCTCCCTTGGGAAGATTCTTGGCAGGGAAAAAAATCTGAGACCTATCCTCAAGTTCGATGACCGCAATTCCTTCCTCAATTCTATCAATTACTCCTCTCATCTAACACCCCCATAGATAAAAAGTTATCAACAGTTAATAGCAGTTAAAATCAGTTAATATCAGTTGCTGTAATTGTCTTTACTCTACTGGAATCAGAAAACAGTTGACCGAAATCTGAAAACAGTAGCGAAATCGGAAATCCGAAATCAGGGTTTTTCCATTTTTCTGTTCTCCGTTTTCTCTACCGATTTCCGTTTTCCAACAACTGATTTCCCTCTTCTGCCGATTCCTTATACCCAACCGATTTTAACCGTTGTTAACCGTTTTTAACCGATATTAACTTCTGTCTTTTATTCTCTCCTCCAGGGCCCTGGCTGCCTTCTCTACCTCTGGCCTTAACTCTACCTTTCCTGTCTTTCGGCTATCAATGACTATCAAGGGAGCAGGAGAAGCCCCTTTAAGTCTCTCTTCAGACTCTAAAAGGAGTTCTTCAAAGTCATCCTCTTTATAGTAGGACTCCATGAGATCGGGAGGAACGATGTGACTGTCCAGATCCTCTCCCTCCTTCTCTTGAAACCTCTTGATATTCCTCTCATAACAGACCTGGTAGGGGGCGAAGATATAAAGGATAAGAGATTTTTCTAAAACTTCTGGGGTGAAATTCTTTAATGCCTGAAGATAGTTATTCCTGGCAAACTCAATGAAAATGATCCTATTTTTTTTCTCTAACTTTATTATTCTATCATTCACTATCTTCAATACCTCATCCACAATGCTCCAGTCAGTGACCTCAAAACCACCGGCCTTTCTCCGATGCCTCTTGAAATGAACATCCTTATCAAAGAGTTCTTTTAAGATAGGAAAGTCGTCTATTCTTATAAATTCTTTGGCCACTTTTCTTCTTTTTAGTCTCTCAGTGAGCATCTCGTAGATTACGCTCTTCCCACATCCTGGGCGACCCAAGAGAAAGATAAAGGGATACAAGATAAGCCTCACTTCGCTCGGCAATCTTCACAGATTAGCACGGATTAACTAAACTGATTACAGGATGCACTTCGTTGGCATCCTAGAGAGCATAAATAATTAAGCATTGACACGGATTTAGCAATGAGCATCAGTGCTAATCCGTATCTTTTAATCTGTGCCCATCCGTGTGATTACTCAAATTTTGATACGATTTAATAATCATACTTCTTCCTGAATTTTACTTCCTTGAACCTTTCCGCCCTGAGTTCGGAAAGTTTATAGCCCCGGGCCATCTTGAAGAAGAGTTTCCCGGTACAGACACAGTCGATCCAAGACTTATGTCTCCCAAAGGGCCTTTTTATTCTGAATTCTCTCAGCATGTCCTCTAAGTGTAGGTTTCTCTTCTTGAAGAGCATACTCCCCATCTTTGCTGTATCACAAACCCAGTTATTGGGCACTGGGAGTTTACACTCCTTTATCGCCGCCCGGATGAAGTCGACATCGAATCCCGCCCGATGGACGACCAGGATGCTTCCCTTTATAAAGTTTAAAAATTCGGGAAAGATCTCTTCTATAAGTGGTTTATTTTTTAAAGTAACCGGATCTATCCTATTCACGGCTAAGGCCTGAGGGTTAAAGTAATCTGTCCTGGGCCTGATACGCCCGAAGAACCTTCCCAAGATTTTGGCCTTTCCACTCTTATAGGAATACTTCACCGCTCCCAGTTCGATGATCTCCCCCCCATCCTGCCTTCTCCCCGTGGTCTCGGTATCGATGACACAGATGATCTTCTCTTTCGTTTTCTTAGTCATAGTAAACCCCTATCGGGGAAATTCCAAAGGTGTTAAATACTAAATCCTAATATCGAAATACTAAACCCCATACCATCCCGACAAGTCGGGAGCTACGGGGCAGGCAATATCCCCGCCCCGTTAGAAATCGAAGATATTCTAATGGGGTAAATTCAAATCTCAAATTTCAAAACGGAAAAATCTTTTGTTTTTGTTTTGGTCATTTGGATTTTGAACATTCGGATTTGTTTCGGATTTCGGATTTAGAATTTCGGATTTCTCTTGTTGTTTCTTAAAGCTGTGCATTTCGCATTAGTTCTTTAATGTAGGCCGTCTCCTCTTCCAGAATCTTTTTCCTATCCTTCACTTGATCGAGATACTTATAGGCCGTCTCCAGGACGATAAGTTCTGGTTCGAGTTTCTTCACTATTTCAAAATATCTCTTTAGGTTTTCTTTCTTCAGGGGCCCGGTTTCCAGATGTAGCGGGGGGTGGAAGGTTATTTTTTTAGGGACATAGTCATTGAGGTGAAGTTCCTTTACCAGTTCCTTGGGAATCTTTTCCATTACCCTCTCTGGTTCATCAGGGACATCCTTCCCACAATCTGCCCTGGTAAACCAGTGGCCGATATCGAAGTTAAAGTAAATCTCTGCACCCTGCCGCCTTGCTTCTTCAACTGCCTCAATGCATTTTTCCGGTTCAACAAATATGTTATCAAAAGCAACGTTATTCTCTAAATGGAGCAGTAAATTCCTCTCCTGGGCATAATTCCCTAATTCTACTAAGGTCTTAACCAGGGCCTTTTCCAATCTTTCCAGATAGATTTCTGAAATCATATAGAAGGGAGCACTTCCCGGATGCATAACCAAGTACCTTGCTCCAATATCAGAGGCAAAATCAATATACACCTTCTGCAGTTCTACTGCCTTTCTTCTGTCCAGCTCCTGAAGACTACAGACGCTTGAACCAGCATTGGAATAAGAGAGGTGAAGGGATAGGGAAATCCCCTCCTTCCTCGCTTCTTCTCTCACTCTCTTCCTCTCTTCTTTGCTGAAATCTGGATAGGGGTTGGGAACATCGCCATCCAGTTCTATATGGTCCAGATCAAACTCCTTGGCCAATTTAATCTGAGAGGAAATATCCTTTTTGAACTTAATTAACCCTAAGGCATTCATACTAAAGAGGTCATACTCTCCACTCAAAACCTTATTTTGATCCTCTTTACTCAACTTATCCAGAACAAAAGTGTTAGTAAAATTTCTTCCTAGTTTCATCGTTTCTCCTTTTTTAACCACAGATCATCACAGATTGTTTACAGATGGCCACAGATCACAGATCCCCGTTTCACCGTCTCCCCGATTCTCACTTTCCCCGATTCCCCGTTTCCCTTTGTTGCACTTCTTTTTTTGGTTACACCGATTACTGATAACCGATTACCGATTACTTTCCCACTTTCTCACTTTCCCACCTGCCCACTTTCCCACTTTCTCATTTTCTCATTTTGCATTGCTAATTTTGCCCCTCGATTTCTCTTCCCTTGATCCCGAAAAGGGATCTGCGGGATCCCTTGAGGGGCGGGATACTTCGCTGCATCCTTCGAGGTATCCTGAGCAAAGCGAAGGGCATTTTGCCCCTACGGGATCCTGGAAGGGCATTTTGCACTATCTATATCTTTTCCACTCCTTCCTTCGTCACCCGGGCATAGAAGAACCTGGGCTTCTTAACTT
>JAHIPW010000183.1 GCA_018903055.1 bacterium | reverse complement strand
TGGGCATGCCTTTATTTACCTTTTGAGTTTTAAATTATTCGGCTGGAACCCTACGGGATGGTATCTTTTGAGTCTACTCTTTCATATGGGAGCCTCTCTTGTCGTTCTTTGGCTCGTTGGGGCATTTACAAAAAGTGTAAGATTGGGTTTCATTGTGGCCTTATTATTTGTAGCCAATATCTCCTATCACGATGTTCTTACCTGGGGTAGTTTCAATGCCTATTATCCCCTGATACTCATCTGTTTCTTATTAACTCTCCTATTCTTTTACTACTACCGAGAAAGTAAAAGAAAGATTTTTTATATCCTTTCCCTCCTTACCTGTGCCCTTGCTTGTCTCATTCGGGAAACTGCTATCCTTATTCCCTTAATCATCCTTTCCTTTGATTTAATCTATTATTGGCTTAAAAAGAAGGAACGCAATATCTATTTTCTCATTCGCAGGCACCTGCCTTTCTTTCTTTTAATCTTAGCCTATCTTTTGTTTCGGGCCATCTTCCTCAAACAGAGTGGCGATCCCGCTGATGAAATGGTTAAATTAAGAATAAAACTTGTCTCTGAACACCTTTTCCTTCCTTATTTTGTGCGTAGTGCTTTGATTTTTGGTCGCCATTTCGCGGCCCATATCATCCCTTATTTATTCTTGAATAAACTAAGTGGCGCCTTAGTCTTCTTTCCCTACTTCTATTATTCTTTTTTGGGCTGGGTGCTTCTTTGTCCCTTGGTATTCATTCTGTGGATTTTCCGCCGGGAAGAGAGACTTTTTTCAGTACTTCTTTTCGCCCTGGTATGGATTATTCTCCAGACGGCCTTTATCTCTTTAGCCATGCCGGGCACAGATGTAGTCCTGAAGAGGGCCTATGTGTGGAATCTCCGCCGCTATAGTTATTATCCTTTCTTTGGTGTAGCTCTTTTTTTCGGCGCCCTCTTCTGTCATCTTTACACCAGAGCTAAAGTAAAATATGCTACCCGACAGAAGAGGGTCTCTTCTCTCTTTTATGGTGGGATAGGGCTTATTCTCTTGGTCAATCTCGTTATGATCCATGGGGTGGAGAATCGTCTCTTGCGGACTATTCATCGGCCAGCCAGACAGTTCTACACTACCCTCCTGACCCTCCATCCCACTTTACCGGACAAATACATCATTTATCAATATCCCCACGCCCATGGACTATCGGATTATTTTCGTGAATGGTACTGGCTAAGAGAGATTTACTACCCCAATTTAAAGAAAGAGCCCTTTCGCAGTGACAGTCAGGTAGAGAGGATTTTAGAGAAAATCGAGAGGGGTGATTTTACCATTGACGATGTTTTCTTCTTCGATTATAATGCGCAAGAGGGATTGGAGGATTTTACTCGGGAAGCGAGAGACTAGATTTTAAATGCTAAAGAGATCACTATTCCCTTCCAGAAGATTATCTCTGACTTTAAAAATTTGGGTGGAGGAAAAGGTTCCGTCAATATCGTTCCCCCCATTGTGATATCTCTGGAGAATAAAGATATGCCTCCAATTGAAGTTCCCTATCAGGTAGAGATTCGAATGAAGGCCACACCTTTAAAGCAGATAGCATTTCCTTTTCGGGTTTCTAAGGAAGAGGGTAGCCCAAAGGAAATTTTATTTCCTAAAGAGACAAGGAAAGAAAAGGTTTTTAAGAATCTAATAGATTATGCCTTAGACCGTAAGGAATTCCTTGAGAAGACTACGGTAGAGGTGAGCGCTACCGTTTCTCAATGGTGGCCCGGGGGACCGGAGCCGTTCCTCCATCTGATGCCTGAGAATCTTATCGATGGGTATTGGGGTCCGCGCTCCCAGTGGATAGACGATTCTTGGTCAACCTGGATTATTCTCGATCTGCATCGAATTAAGTCGATAGGTGCCGTTATCTGGGGATCAGTGTTGGATTCCGGAAGGGTTCCCAGTACTTATTCATTCTTTGCCTCTCGAGATGGGGTAGATTGGCAGAAAATAAAGCGGGTGGAGAAGAACAACGATTGGGAAAAGATAGAAATTTTTGATAAACCAATTGAAGCACGCTATCTTAAAATGGTCATTGATGTTACATCTAGAGGTGATTTCGCTCTTTTAGAGGAATTAGAAATAGTTGGTTTCCCGGCAGCTAAAATCTTCAATTTTTATCAGGATAGAGAAAAACTTATTCAGGATAGCCAGCGTCTCTTTAGTTATATCCCCTCCCCAAAGGAGTTAGATTACGCCCTTTCCTCTGGAATTAAGTGGGGCTGGGGGGCGTTATCCTGGGAAACAAATACTTACTGGGATGATTCTTGCTTCAGTGATTTCCTTTATCTTGTAGATGGGGAGTATCATACCTATACTTTAGAGATTAGAGAGAGTGAAAGATACAGCTCCCCGGGTGAATTCCTGGCAAAGTTTCTAACTAAGATAAAACTCGATTTAGGAGAATATCCGGCACAGTATGAGATCGATTATATTAAACTCAAGCCGAAATATAAGATAGCGAGAGAAAAAGATGAGATTAAGAATCCCTAAATACGAAAATATTAAGGCGTTAAATTATGAATACTTAGACCGTACTGTCAGTCAATACTATAAACCATTGCTGCGTAGCGCTATGAGGAAGAGGCTTAAGATGGCCCGCAAACTTTTGGGGGATAATAAAGTAGATAAAATTTTAGATACTGGCTATGGAGGAGGGACTTTTTTACTGGAACTTTCCACCAGATGTAATAACCTTTATGGGATCGATATTCATTCAGAGGAAGAAGCGGTTCAAGCTATGCTTACCCAGGAAGGCATTAGCGCTGTCCTATCCCAAGCCAGCATCCTGAATATTCCCTATCCCGATGCCTTCTTTGATCGGGTAGTATGTATGAGTGTCTTGGAGCATCTGGTAGGAGAAGAACTAAAAAAAAGCAATAGAGGAGATGAGACGGGTATTGA
>JAHIPW010000182.1 GCA_018903055.1 bacterium | reverse complement strand
CTTGTCCCCATTCAGGAAAGGTCCTGACGGGAGGGGTGGATGCCAATGCCTTGTCCAAGCCCAAGAGGTTCTTCGGCTCTGCCCGCAACATTGAGGAAGGAGGCTCTTTAACCATTCTGGCTACTGCCTTAATCGATACGGGGAGCAAGATGGATGAGGTAATCTTCGAAGAGTTTAAGGGAACGGGGAATATGGAGCTGGTACTCGATAGGAGGCTGGTGGATAGGAGAATATTTCCGGCCATCGATATCTCGCGAAGCGGGACGAGAAAAGAGGAACTTTTGCTAGATAAGGAGGATCTGAGTCGTATTTGGGTCTTAAGGAAAGTATTGAGTCCTCTAAATGTTGTTGAGAAGATGGAGCTCTTAATTGAAAGGGTGAAGAAGACCAAGACCAATAAGGAGTTCTTGAAATCTATGAATTCATCCCATTAGAAGTCCACACCATTGGTGTGGCACCTGCCTATGGCAGCTTGCTTCTAACGGGCAAGGGAGGGCGCCGGGTGCGACGAATAAGGAGCACCGACTGAAGTGATAGCGCAAGGAAAGGCGCGGGCGCGAGTCGGTGAGCGCCCCGGGTCGACGACTAAAAGGAGGAGACAAATGAAGGAAGGGATTCATCCTAAGTATGTAGACTGCACCATTACCTGTGCTTGCGGGAATGTCACCCATACCAGATCAACCAAGCCTAGTATCAGAGTGGAAATCTGCTCTGCCTGTCATCCCTTTTTTACGGGGAAACAGAAGTTAGTTGATACCGCAGGAAGAGTGGAAAGGTTTAGAAAAAAGTACGGACTTAAGGACAAGTGACCCGTGAACAGTGTTACTTAAGGTTAACGGTTTACCCGTCCCTCACTTCATTCGGGACTGTTTACCGTTTACCATTTTTTCACCGTAAACCGTAAACCGTAAACCAATTATTACCGATCACAGATCATCGATAATAATTAGCAGGAGTTTATTCTTTGAAAGTAAGAGTGGGGGGCCAGGCGGTCATTGAGGGGGTGATGATGAGAACCCCAAATGCCTTGGCCATTGCCATTAGAAAAGAGGATGGAGAGATCCTGGTGAAGAAGGAGCTTCTTCCTTCCCGCCATCTTCTCTTAAAGAAGCCCATAAGCCGAGGGGCAATTGCCCTGTGGGAGGCATTGGTGATTGGCTACAAATCTTTAGCCTTCTCTGCCCAGAAGAGCGCCAGGAAAGGGGAGAAGGAGATGTCGGGTCTTGCTCTGGGCTTTACTATGATTTTTGCTATCGGTTTAGCAATCCTCTTCTTTATCTTATTACCCGCTACCGTAACTAACTTATTCCAGATTAAGAGTAGCATCCTCTTTAATCTGGTGGATGGTCTTATTCGCCTCCTTTTCTTCTTTGGTTATCTCTTGGCCATCTCTCAGTTAAAAGACGTCAAGAGGTTGTTCGCCTATCATGGGGCAGAACATAAGGCGGTCTATACCTATGAAGCGGGAGAAGATTTAACCATAGAGAATGCCAGTGACAAGAGTACCCTCCACCCCAGATGCGGAACAAACTTCATCTTCATCTTTTTAATTCTGAGTATCCTGCTATTTTCTTTATTGGGAAGGGCTACTTCCATTGAGGTTCACCTACTGCGTCTCTGCCTCATCCCCATCATCGCTGCTTTTGCCTATGAGATCATCAGGTTCTCTATGAAGAAGAATTGGTACTTTATCAACTTCCTCGGTCTCCAACTTCAGAAGATTACTACCCGAGAACCGACGGATGATCAGATTGAAGTGGCCCTGGTTGCCTTAAAAGAAGTTTTAGACGCAGAATCGCAGAGAGTAAACACAGAAACGCAGACCCCTTTAGGCGCAGAAAATAATTCGGCGTCTCTGCGACAGAAAATTCAGCGTCTCGGCGGTAAAAGATGTTAGAAAAATTAACTCATCTTGAAGAAAGATTCCGGGAACTGGGAAGCCTCCTCTCTGATCCAGAAATCATTGCTGATCGAGTGAAGTATCAAAAATTGGCCAAGGAGCGCTCCCAGATAGAGCCCCTGGCGAAGAAGTACCAAAGATATGAGAAGGTAATCCGACAGATGGACGAGGCCCAGGAATTCTACACCTTAGAGAAGGATCTAGAATTCAAGGCCCTGGCAAAGGCAGAACTTGATAAATTATCGAAAGAGAAGGAGGCCTTGGAAAGGGAGTTGAGGATCCTTTTGATTCCTCCCGATCCCAACGATGAGAAGAATACCATCATGGAGATAAGGGCGGGTACCGGGGGGAATGAGGCTGCTCTCTTTGCTGGGGGCCTCTTCCGTATGTACTCTAAGTATGCCCAAAGGAAGGGGTGGAAGATAAATATTCTAAGTGCCCATCCCGGAGAGGTGGGAGGCTTTAAGGAAATCATCTTCTCTGCGGAAGGAGAGAAGGTATATTCTGGGCTCAAGTACGAGAGCGGGACCCATCGGGTACAAAGGGTGCCGGTCACTGAGGCGGGAGGAAGAATTCATACTTCTGCAGCCACTGTGGCTGTACTACCCGAAGCAGAGCCTATAGATATTCAAATTAAGCCAGAGGATCTGCATATCGATACTTATCGCGCTTCTGGTGCGGGAGGACAACATGTCAATGTCACCGACTCTGCAGTGAGAATTACCCATCTTCCGACAAAGATAGTCGCCTCTTGCCAGGATGAAAGGTCCCAGCATAAGAATAAGGCCAAGGCCTTGAAGATCCTTTATGCTCGACTCTTTGATCACTTCACTCAAGAGCAAATTAGGAAGAGGGCTCAAGAGCGAAAGATTCAGATTGGAACTGGGGATAGAAGTGAGCGCATCAGAACCTATAACTTTCCTCAAGGACGGGTAACCGACCATCGTATTAACCTCACCCTTCATAAATTAGATACCATCTTAGAGGGAGAGATAGAAGAATTAATCCAGAAGTTACAATCAGAGGACCAGATAAAGAAATTAGAAAAAACTGCAACCACAGAGGACACCCCGTAAAGCCTTACGGCCACGGGGCAAGCAGAATAAACCGCACCTGCCTGCCGGCAGGCAGGGAGGACACAGAGTAAATAGGGAGTAGAGATTTGAATATAAAGGAAGCGCTCAATCGAACCCATCGAGACCTAAGGAATTTCTTAGAAGCTGAAGTCCTTCTTAAATCCTGCCTGGAGATTGAAAACGTAGAACTTTATCTAAATCCCGATCGCCATTTATCCCACTATGAACTAAATCTTTTGGCAGAAGCGATTGAAAAGAGAAAGAATCATCTACCCTTAGCCTACATTACCGGAGAGAAGGAGTTCTACTCCTTAGAGTTCAGGGTTACCCCAGATACCTTCATCCCTCGCCCAGAGACAGAATTTTTAGTAGAAGCAGTACTGAAAAAGATCCTTGATCCTGGATCCTTGATCCTGGAGAAAAACCAGCATCCAGCATCCAGCATCCAGCATCCAGTAAATATTATTGATCTGGGGACGGGCTGTGGGAATATTGCTGCTACTTTAGCAAGATATATTCCTCATTCCAAGATATATGCTACTGATATCTCTAAAAAGGCTTTAGGGGTAGCGAAAGAGAACGCCAGAAGGCACAGAGTAGAAGATAGGATTACTTTTTTAGAGGGCGATCTCTTTTCTCCTTTGGAAAATCGTCATCTAAAAGGAAAGATAGACTTTTTAGTCTCCAATCCTCCCTATGTTATAAAAAGTGAGATCGATTCCCTGATGCCCGAAGTAGCGAATTATGAACCGCGCATTGCCTTAGATGGAGGAGAGGATGGACTCTCCTTCTATAGAAGGATAATAGAAGGAGCAGCGCAGTATTTAAAGTCCCTGCCTCGCCGGCCCGCTTCGACTGCGAAGCGAGGCGAGCAGGCGGGCCAAGGCTACTTAGTTTTGGAATTGGGAATAGATCAGGCCCCCCAAGTAAAAGAAATGATTGAAAAGACCTCAAAATTTGAATCCATAGAAATTATTAAAGATTATTCTGGAATAGAACGAGTCATTGTAGCCCGGAGGGCAGTAATCAGTAATCGGTGAT
>JAHIPW010000181.1 GCA_018903055.1 bacterium | reverse complement strand
TAATAACGGTTAATATCGGTTAATAACAGTTACGCTCAAACACCCCTTGCCTCTCCGTTTCACTTTCTCCCTTCCAAGTCTCCGAACTCTCCCTCGGGGACCTCGAGTCCCCTCGGGACGAGAGGCGAACTCCCAACTCCGAACTGTTAACTATTCACCGCTCACTTTCCCACTTTCCCACCTGCCTGCCCCGCAGGCTTGTCCTTCGGGGCTCACTTTCTCCGTTTCTCCCATTCCCCGTTTCCCCGTTTCACCCCTTCGCTCTTTATTTGTGGGCTCCTCTCGGTCCCCGGGTCGGCTTCCCCCTCACTCCACCCAAGAGCTTCTTTTTTCTCTGACTCTTAATAAGATAGTCCCTCTTTATTCTTTCCTTCTGATAATCCTTAAACCTCTCTTCCTTCTTCTCTTTCTCTACCTCCTCTTCCTCTCGCCACTCTTCATGCTCTGCTTTTATCTCCTCATCGTGGACTTCCTTCATATACTCTTCTTCCGGACTCTTCGGTCTCCTCTTAGCCATCTACTCCTCCTGGTATACGGATTACACCCCATACCATCACCTACGGCGAGCTACGGGGCAGGCAGATTGTTAATCACGAAGATACGAAAGGACAAAAACCACGAAACTATGAAAAATTTTGTACTTTCGCGTTAGATAAGTTCTCGTGCTTTCGTGGTAAATATTGATGGTTAAATTCGATAAATTCGTTCCATTGAAGTTTTGATGCTTTAAAATATATCATATCTACAAGAAAAAGTCAAAGTTCTTCAGTGCTCACTAAACCCAGGGGACTTTTAAGATAGATATCCCGACACTTCTTGCAGAGGTCTAAGGAGAAGTTCTTCCAGATATCTTCCATTAGTTCCTCCTCATTCATATCCTTCATTTTCTCCAGAAGCCTCTTAATCTCTTTCTGGAAATCTCTTTTCAAATCCTCTCTGGCAATAATTAAGGTATCATAGGCAGCAATAATATCAATGTTCACCTTATACCTCAAAGTATGAGGCTTTATCTCCCTTCCACACATATCACAGGTATACCTAATCATCTCGCATTCCTCCCCTAATAAAAAGTGCCCCTCAGGGCACCTCTTTCTTTTTGCGTCTTTCAGTTAAATTTTGCGCTTTGGCGGTTGCAATTCGTGTCTACAGAAGTTCATCAGGTATCTCTTTTTTGACCACCTTCTTAACTTTCTTTGCTTTCTCGCGTGGTGCCTCCACCTCGGGCATGGCGCGGGCTCCACTTAACAATCTTATTGCTCCCGATTTCTCCAAATCTCTCTGATATTTGGCCGGGATCCGGCCGGCATAGATGACCAGATTATCTGGATCTAAATCTAACTTCTGAGCTAAACTGACAATTGCTCTTTCATCTGATGGGGGGTTGCGCTTCCCGCTCAATACCTTGGAGAGAAAACTGGAGTCCAGACCCGCCTCTCGGGCTGCTCTTCTCATACTCCAGCCTTTCTTCTTCAGGGCTTCTTTAACCGCTTTAATGAATGCACTATGAAGCACCATTTATATCTCCTGGGCAATAATACATTTTTACTTTATCATACCTCTTTGGTGGATGTCAACAAAAATTTTAATTTCTGGCTTTTCCAGAAATCTCTACTTAATAGTTTAGCACACTACTCCCCAAAATGCAAAATTTAATTCATCTCTCACTGTCTCACTTTTGGTATGCGACCTGTCCCGCCTGTCTCGTGGGAGTGTAACGACTCTACGGGATGGCCGTAAGGCTTTACGGGATCGTTCACTCAAAGTGAGACATAACTTTTCCTTATTTAACATCAATCCTTTTAATAGATTTCGCATAATCTCTTCTAAAAAACAAAAAAGCAGGACGGTTGAGTCCTGCTTAAGAATTTAACTTTCTACTCAACAACCTATTTTAAGGTTTGAATCTTAATTCTCTTATTCTCTCATGGGCTATCTGGGCTACTTTGGTATTAGGGAATCTGTCGATTATTGTTTGATAGGTTTCTTCTGCCTTTTTCAGGTCTTCTAATGCTTTATAAGACTTAGCAATAGTATGATAACATACTACCACAAGACCAAACGTTCCTTTATCCGAGGGTTTAACATTGGGAAAGGCATCTATTGCTTTTTGAGATTCTTCAATCGCTTTTTGATAATTTTTCAAGTTGCG
>JAHIPW010000180.1 GCA_018903055.1 bacterium | reverse complement strand
TCTTTACTGCTATTAACTTTATCGGGTCTTTAGCCCTCCCCACTAACCTAAGGACAGACTACTTCATTTTTTCTCTTCCTATGCTCTTATCTTATTCTCTTCTCGCCTCTTGGGGATGGAGGGAGTGGCGTGGAAAAAAAGTAGAGAGTCTCTTTCTTTTCTTTATCATCGCAATAGGTCTCTTTTTCCTCTTTCCCAAGACCGGACAATATAATCATGTCTGGCAGACAACGCTCTATAAGATAAGGTATCTGGGAATAAAACCGACCGATCCCTGCCTTCTCTCCTTTGAGGCCCGTCACTACTGGACTCCTCCCTACTCCTCACCCGGCCTCTTTAGGTTCTTGAACGAGTTCTTAGTTCTCATTCTTTTGGCTTCCTATCCGGTATTTACCTTTCTCAAAAGACTTTTTCAGAAGAAGATTACTCTGGAGAACGGTTTCCTTCTTTATGCTCTTTTTGCCTTCTTCGGCTGTTATCTCCTATTCTACAAACTCAAGACCTTCTTTATCTTCTTCTTAGTCATCTTCATCGCTCATCTCTTCTCCCTTGGCAAGAAACGTCTCTCAAGAGCCTTAATCCTTCTTTTACTCTTCATTGGCCTCTCTTTCCAGGTCTATCAGGCCCTTTCCTGGCAGGATTCCTTCCTGGTAAAAGGGATGTTAAAGACTGGAATAAGACCCTTAGAGTTCCCTCCCAGCGGGAATAGGTTGGCGATAAGAGAGGTCCTTTCCTGGATAAGGGAGAATACCGAGTCACAGGATGCCTTCTTCGCTCCCCTCTCCCTTTCTCCACAGATCGCAGCCTATAGCACCAGGCCCACTGTCCTTCATTGCTACTTTGAGACTGGGATAAGAGAGACCTATCGAGAATATTGCCAGGCCCTTTTCCAGAGAGAGGAGGATTTGGCAGACCTCTGTAAAAAGTACAAGGTAGATTATCTTATCTATCGGGCGGATCAGCTCCTGCGCACCGATCCTTTCATGTCCTATAGGTATGTGGCCAATAGGATGGATTTGGACGAGGATTGGGCAGCCTACCGGCTTCACTTTACTCCTGAGAAGTTAGAGAATTTTACCCTGGTCTATGAAAATTACTTCTATCGCATCTATTGTCCAGGAAAGGGGAAAGGTATTTCTAGAGAGTACCATCCTCTATTTGATGAGAGAATATTTAAAGAACTGGGAATGAGAACGGATGTCTTCTATAGAAGAGTTATGGAGGGCTACGATTATTACTTTCAGGCTCTGATATTGTTGCAGAAAGGAAGGGAGGAAGAGGCGAAAGAAGTGCTTTTACTTTCTCAGAAGTACTGTCCCTATATCCCAGAAGTAGGGACTCTTTTAGAGAGATTGAAATGAAAGGATTGATTGACAGATATAATCGGAAGATTAGTTACTTGAGAGTTTCAGTTACTGATAGGTGCAATCTGAGGTGTATCTACTGCATGCCTCCGGAAGGAATAAAGCCATTGAGGCATGAGGATATCCTGAGGTTTGAGGAGATAAAAAGAATAGTAAGGTATGGTATAGATTGGGGGATTGATAAGGTCAGGATTACTGGTGGTGAGCCTTTAGTGAGAAAGAAAGTGGTCTATTTAATAGAGGCGCTTTCTAATCTTGAAGGCATCAGAGATTTGAGCATGACCACCAATGGGATCCTTTTAAAAGATTATGCAGAAGACTTAAAAAATGCTGGGCTACAAAGAATAAACGTGAGCTTGGATAGTCTGGATGCTAATAAGTTCAATCGTATTACCAAAGTAAGGAAGTTATCTCTTGTCCTGGATGGAATAGAGGAAGCATTAAAGAGAGGCTTTGAGCCAGTGAAGATAAATGTGGTAATTATGAAGGAAATAAATGATGATGAGGTTCTGGACTTCGCCAAGATGAGTCTGGATCGACCATTGCATATTAGATTCATTGAGTTTATGCCCTTTTGTAAAACACGAATATACACGAACTGTAAAGCAAAAAAGGAAGCAACTAAAACACGAATTAACCCCGTTAGAAGTAACCCCGCACCTTTAAATAAGGATAGGAGTGAATACAAAAAGGTGCGGGGTGCCTCTGATGAATATCGGAGGACTTCTAACGGGGTTAACACGAATAAAGAAGGAGCACACCCATTTGAATTTGTTTCTACTTCTATCATTAGAGAGAGATTAAAGGAGTTGGGAGAATTAATTCCGGCTCAAGTGAGGGGAGCGGGACCAGCGAAGCCTTTTAGATTTGAAAAATCTTTAGGAACTATAGGGTTTATAACTCCTATGAGTGAGCATTTTTGTACTACCTGCAATCGCCTAAGACTAACTGCAGATGGAAGATTATATCCCTGTCTCTTCTCAGATTATGGAGTAGATATCATGGGTCCCCTGCGGAGTGGAGCAGGGAGTGAAGAGATCAGGGAACTATTCGAAGATGCCTTGAAGAATAAACCAGAGAAGCATTTCGTTAAAGGAAATAATCAGGTTATGTCCAAGATAGGAGGCTGAAAACACGGATTACCCAATGCGCTTCGCTGGCATTGGAGAGAGCATCAAATTGATTAATACTTAATCATCAACGGCGGAGAACGAAGTGCGCCGTTTAATATTAAGCATTCGCACGGATTTTGTACGGATTAGCACAGATCTAAGGAGGCAGAAAATGGGGCAATTAACACATTTTGATAAAGAAGGAAGGGCGAGAATGGTGGATATCAGCGGAAAGAAGGCAACCAAGAGGGAAGCAATGGCCTCTGCAGATGTCATTATGAAGCCTAGAACTCTAAAAACGATCAAAGAGGGCAAAATGGCAAAGGGGGATGTCTTATCTGTGGCCAAAGTGGCCGGGATTATGGCTGCCAAAAGAACCAGCGAACTCATTCCTATGTGTCATCCCTTAGAGATCAGCAACGTTGATATTACTTTTGATCTAAAGGAAAAAAATAGGATCGAAATAAAATCAAAAGTGAAGTGTCTGGGAAGGACTGGAGTGGAGATGGAGGCCTTGATGGCAGCAAGTATCAGTGCCTTAACCATCTACGATATGTGCAAAGCAGTGGACAGGGAGATGGTCATCTCGGATGTAAAGTTACTGAAGAAGACCGGAGGAAAGAGCGGAACCTTTATAAGACAGGGGTAAGCATGATCAAGGTAGGGATATTAGTTATTAGTGATAAGGCATCAAGAGGGGAGAGGAAGGATAAAAGTGGGCCAATCATGAAAGAAATGATTAAAAAATTACCAGCAAAGGTCTCAAAGTACAAGATTATTCCAGATAAGAGAGAAGAGATTAAAGGGAATTTGATAAATTGGGTAGGTAAATTGAAGCTCAATCTGATCCTGACGAGTGGAGGAACAGGTATTGGGGCAAGGGACGTTACTCCAGAGGCAACTAAGGAGGTGATTGAGAAGGAAGTTCCTGGCTTTGTGGAAGCCATGAGGATAAAGGGATTGGAGAAGACCCCCTTTAGCATGCTTTCTCGAGCATTAGTAGGGGTTCGGAAGAAATCCCTCATCGTTAATCTGCCAGGTAG
>JAHIPW010000179.1 GCA_018903055.1 bacterium | reverse complement strand
ATGAAGAACTTCATTTCTTCTTCCTCCTTTTGGCTGCTTCTTTGATCAATGCCAGGGCAATGATATTGCGTTGAATCTGATTTGTCCCCTCATAGATCTGGGTAATCTTGGCATCCCTCATCATCTTCTCTACCGGGTACTCCTTCATATAACCATAGCCCCCGAATATCTGAACAGCATCTGTGGTGACCTTC
Organism: bacterium; assembly: GCA_018903055.1. Classification (GTDB taxonomy): domain Bacteria; phylum UBP18; class UBA7526; order UBA7526; family UBA7526; genus DRGV01. Next base: position 2,370 of record JAHIPW010000179.1, on the reverse strand, counting down.
ATGGCCACATCGCTGGCAAAGAGTTTACTCATAGCAGAAGGCCGGGCAATATCCTTACATCCTTTATCCACCATCCGGGCTACCGCATAGACTAAGGCGCGAGCGGCTTCTGTCTGGGTAGCCATATCGGCTAACATATGCTGTATCCCCTGAAAGGAGGAGATACGCTGGCCAAACTGCACCCTTTCTCGGGCGTAATCTATAGCCCTATCCAGCGCTCCCTGGGCAATACCCACTGCCTGGGCACCGATACCTGGCCGGGAACTGTCAAAAGTCTTCATAGCCACGATAAATCCCATTCCCTCTCTCCCAATCAGGTTCTCTTTGGGAATTTTACAATCACTGAAGACCAGTTCCCTGGTTGCTGAAGCCCGAATCCCCATCTTATCCTCTTCCTTCCCAAAGGTAAAACCTTCTGTCCCTTTCTCTACGATGAGGGCGCTCGCTCCCCTGGCCCCTTTCTTCTTATCGGTCATAGCGATGATGGTATAAATCTCTGCCTCCCCTCCATTAGTAATGAAACACTTTGTTCCATTCAGAACATAATGATCTCCATCCTTGACCGCGGTAGTCTGCATGGCACTGGCATCGGATCCTGCTTCGGGCTCTGTTATGGCAAAGGCTGCCAATTTTTTGCCACTGGCAATATCTGGAAGATACTTCTTCTTCTGTTCATCTGTTCCATATAATAGGATGGGAAAGGCGCCTAAGGCGCTTGCTGCATAGCTCACCGCCACGCCACTACACGCTTTAGATAATTCCTCAGTCACTAAACAAAGGTCCAATACTCCTCCTCCCAATCCACCATACTCCTCAGGCAGGAAGACCCGGAAGAGGTCAGACTGGGCCAGGACCTTTATTATCTCCCAGGGAAACTCCCCTTTCTCGTCCAGTTCCTGGGCCTTTGGTGCAATCTTCTCCTCTGCAATCTTCCTCGCTAAGTCTCGAATCATGACCTGCTCTTCAGTCAAGAAATATTCCATCTTATCCTCCTCAGAATGTGAAATTCGTTAATGCGGAATGCGAAATGCGGAATGCGTTAACGCATAAACGCATTCACGCATAACGCTCTGTCATCTTTGCTCGTTGCCATATTTTAATAGGGCTTGCTGGGCGGCTCGCTGCTCGGCTTCCTTCTTACTCTTTCCCCTTCCTTTCCCAATAACCCTCTTGCCCATCCTGGCCTCTATAGTAAAGACCTTTCTATGCTGGGGGCCCTTTTGGCCAACGACCTTATAACTTGGCTTTCTTTTGAACCTACCCTGAATAATTTCCTGCAACCGCCCCTTATAATCCTGAAGATACTTTTCCTTAACCAGAGAATCAATCTCTTCACTAAATTCTCTTAAAATAAAACGGCGGGCTGTTTCCAGCCCGCAATCTAAATAGAGGGCACCGATTATTGCTTCTAAGGCATCGGAAAGAATGGAGGAACGAGACCTTCCTCCAGCTCTCTCCTCCCCTTTACCCAGAAGAAGATACTCCCCCACTTTTAAACTCTTGGCCCGCTTGACCAGTATTGGTTCACTAACTACGATGCCCTTTAATTTGGACAATTCCCCACAAGAATATTCAGGATATTTTTGATAGAGGTAGTCGCTGATCACCAGACCTAAGACAGCATCCCCCAAGAACTCCAGTTCTTCATTATCCTTAAAATCCTTTAACTTGTTCTCATTAATGTATGATCTGTGGGTCAGGGCTTCTCTGAGAAGTCTTTCGTTTCTTATTCCAAAACTTATCACTTTTCAATTTTCTTAACGATCAAGACCGCGTTATGGCCACCAAAGCCGAAGGAGTTGGACATAGCCACCTTGACCTCTTTCTTTCTCGCCTGGTTAGGAACAAAGTCCAGATCCCCACATTCTGGATCGGGATATTCATAATTCATGGTAGGAGGGATGATCCCCTTTTCTATAGCCAATAGGCAGGCAATGAGTTCAATTCCTCCCGCGGCTCCCAAGGGATGGCCGGTCATGGACTTGGTAGAACTTACCGGAATCTTTTTGGCGTATTCACCAAAGACCTTCTTAATGGCCAGGGCCTCGTACTTATCATTTAAGAGGGTCGATGTCCCATGGGCATTGATATAGTCTACTTCTTCCGGCTTCATCTTAGCATCATTTAAGGCCAGCTGCATGGCCTGGGCAGCGCCTTCTCCCTCTGGTGCCGGAGCAGTCATATGATAGGCATCGCCGCTCATCCCGTAGCCCACCACCTCAGCATAGATCTTCGCCCCTCGGGCCTCAGCGTGTTCCAGGGATTCTAAAATTATTATCCCGGCTCCTTCGGCAATGACGAAGCCATCTCGCTCCTTATCAAAGGGCCGGCTTGCCTTATGAGGGTCATCATTCCTTGTAGATAGGGCTT
>JAHIPW010000178.1 GCA_018903055.1 bacterium | reverse complement strand
GCCATAGTATTTACCATCGATGACTATCAGGGGGCCTAAAGCACAAGCTCCCAGACAATTGACCGTCTCCAAGGTAAATTTCAAGTTCTTTGTTGTTTCTCCCGCTTTTATTCCCAAGTCTCTTTCCAATTTTTCCACAATCCGGGGAGCCCCTCTCACATGACAGGCAGTGCCCAGGCAGACGCTTATCAGGTGCTTTCCTCTTGGAGTGAGGCTAAAGGATTTATAGAAGGTAGCCAGTCCATAGGCCTGGGAAAGAGGAATATCTAACTCCTGAGCAATCCTCTTCAATGTTTTTTCTGGAAGATAGCCATACTCCCCCATCACATCCTGAAGAAGGGGCACCAGAGCCCCTTTCTCCTTCTTATACCTATCTATAATTTGATTAATCTTTCTCATTTGCTCACTTTGTTCGCACACAGATTATCACAGATTTATTACAGATGAGCACAGATCACAGACATTAGATGCTTGATCCTGGATACTTGATAGCTCGATAGCTTGATATCTCCAAAATTACTTTCTTACTTTCCTACTTTCCTACTCTCATACTTTCTTACTTTTGCCATCATTTCTTTCTGATGTTAAAGGCTTTCTTGCCTCTATATACTGGAACTAATTTCTTTCTTCTCTTAAGTTCTTTGGCTACATCTTCCAAACCAACTTTTTCCAATTCCTTTCTGGTAGGATAACCGGTCTTCCAGTCATACTTCCTTACTTGGTAATATTCCTTTAACATAGGTTCCAGGTGAACCACCTGCCCCTTTGCCGGGCCGGTGGGCATGGGCTCTTCTGTAAACCGGGGATGCAGAGCATCATTCTTCTTTGACCAGCCCAGCCGGACATTAAAAGCCCTTCTCAGATGGCAGATCCTCTTAGCTAACTTACTTAGTTCCTTCGGATTTTCATACTCGGTAAAACCGGTGATGGCCGAAATAACCTTCCCAAAGTCCTGATGATAATAGATGGGAGGCCACATGACGCCATACTTACACAATAGAGCAGAATCACAGAGGGCATACAACTCCTCCATATCCGCCACCAAGTACCCCTTTAACTTCTCATCCCATCTATCTGCTAAGATATTAACCGTCTCCTTCTTATATCTTCTGGCGATCTCCTCTTTATAGCCTAGCTCATCCAGACTGGAGAGGGAGGTAAGATGGTCCGCTCCCCGGACATTAATGGCATAGGTTAACCCTAATGATTTATGGGGTCTTCCATCCTGACCAGAGGCCTCCAACCCATTGACATGAATAGCATAGGCCTCAGAGCCTTTGCCTGTTCTGCGCGCTGCCTCCCGTGATCCTTCTGCCAAGAGACTGGCGAACCTCGTCTTTCGGAAAGGAATCTCTTCCAGTAATTCAATGGCATTGTCCATCCCGTCCTCTCCCCAAATTAGCTCCCGACCATCGGTATCCTTCTTACCAAGAATACCATGTTCATAGCACTCATAGGCCCAGGAAATTGTATGACTGGCGGAGATAGTATCCATTCCGTAGATATTGCAGAGGTAGTTGGCCCGGATTAGAGCATTGGTATCAGCGGATAAGAAGTTAGAAGTAAAGCCTTCTACGGTCTCATACTCCGGACCTTCTGATTCTGTTCCGGCATACTTCCCTTCTCTGACAATGGAGGAATACTTACACTGTATTCCGCAGCCGAAGCAGGAAGCATGCCTCTTATAATGCCTCTTCCTCATAGGCTCCATCCCGATGGTCTCTTCGGCATTCTCAAAGTAGCCCGTCCAGTGGTTCTTGGTAGGTAGTCTTCCAATAGCGTTCTCCCAATCGGTTAAAGAGAATGTCCCATACTTGCGAAAACTCTCGATATAATCCCAGTATCTTCCTTCTGGTGAGTGGCGCTTAAAAGCATCGGTTAATAACTTATTAAACTTCTCCTTATGGGCGATCTTTATTCCCTTCGTTCCCCTGATAGCAATGGCCTTAAGATTCTTGGAACCTAAGACAGCGCCCAATCCGGTTCTTCCTGCGGCCCGGAAGTAATCGCTCATAATGCAGGCATACTTTACTAAGTTCTCCCCCGCCTGGCCGATGCAGGCCACCTTGACATCGGGATCCTTCAGTTCCTTTATAACTTGGTCCGTAGTCTCTATGACGTTCTTCCCCCAGAGCTGTTTAGCATCTCTTAATTTAATCAAATCATTATCAATATGTAAATAGACCGGTTTCTTTGCTTTCCCTTGAATGATAATTAGATCATATCCGGCATACTTCATCTCCGGGCCGAAGAAGCCACCAGCAGAGGCGTGGGCCCACCAGCCGGTCAGAGGAGACCTCGATATGACCTCATACCTTCCCGAAGGGGGGAATAGGGTCCCGTTTACCGGGCCGGTAGCAAAGATAATCCTATTCTGAGGAGATAGAGGTTTGACCTCCGGGGGCACCTCATCCCACATAATCTTAGCCCCCATTCCTACTCCACCGAGATACTTTCTCTTCCATTCTTCAGGAGTAGGCAGGACGGTGAACTTCTCCTTCGTCAAATCTACTCTCAGGTATCTGCCAGCATAACCATCAGCCATGATAAAACCTCCTAGTGTTAAATACTAAATTCTAATATCGAAATTCTAAACAATCTCAAATGACCAAAATTCAAATGCTCAAAACAGTTTTGGATTTAGAACATTTGGATTTGGAATTTGTTTCGTGTTTC
>JAHIPW010000177.1 GCA_018903055.1 bacterium | reverse complement strand
TTAAGAGAGTCTTTATTTTGAAGCCGGTTTCTCTCTCTATTCTTTTCTTCCCCTCTCCCCTTTCAAAGACAGTAATGACATCTGCGATCTTGATTCCTGCTTTCTTTAAAACCTTGATGATTCCCAGTAATGTTCCCCCAGTTGAAACAATATCATCAACAATCAATACTCTATCTCCTCTTTTTAGGCCATTTACATACATCTGACACTCGGCATATCCTGTCTTCTGATAGACTTTCAATTCCCCGTTTAGTTTATACTCCTTCTTTCTGACGACATTTAAAGGAATCTTTGTCTTATAGGATAGGAGGGTTGCTATGGGAATGCCCATGGCTTCCGGAGTGACGATATAGTCAACGTGGAGGTCAGCGACCTCCATAATTTTCTTTACTATATCCTCTAATAGCCTGGGTTCTATGTAAGGTATTCCATCCGTTATGGGATGGACGACGTATCTATAGTGACCCTTCATCACTACGGGAGATGTCTCCCATAGTCTCTTCAGTTTCTCAAGCAACTTAACCTCCTCTGACAAAAAGATTACAGTGATATTAAAGGCGAGATTCAGGATGCACTTCGTTGGCATCCTAGAGAGCATAAGTAATTAAGCATTGGCAGTGATTTTAAATCTAATCCCATTGGTGATTTTATCGCCATAATCATTTATCTATCGCTGTAATCAGTTTATTATTTGACGGCGTCTTTTAACGCCTGAGAAGGTTTGAATACTGGAACCTTCTTGGCCGGGATCTGGATGGTAGCCCCTGTCTGGGGATTTCTTCCTATCCTGGCTCCTCTCTGCCTCACGCTGAAGATACCCAATCCTTTAAGTATTACCTTATCACCTTTTGCTAAAGACTCCTGGATACTCTTGATGACTACATCTATCGCCTTCTCTGCCTCCTGCTTGGTGCAGGTCACTTGGGCTACCTTCTCCATCAACTCTGCCTTCTTCATCTCATCACCCCCTTTATACACAGATTAGCACGGATTTATTACGGATTAGCACAGATTACAGATATTGGATACTTGATCCTGGGTAATTGATCCTTGTTCTCGATAGCTCGATAGCTCGATAGTTTCAAAACTTATTTTCCTACTTTCTTACTTTTTAGAGCTGCGTGGGCCGCAGCTAATCTGGCAATGGGAACTCTATAGGGAGAACAACTTACATAGTCCAGTCCAACCCGATGACAGAACTTGACACTTTCTGGCTCTCCCCCGTGTTCTCCACAGATCCCAATCTTTAAACCTTTCCTCGCCCTTCTCCCCTTCTTAACCGCCATCTCAATCAATTCTCCTACCCCTTTCTGGTCTAAGACTTCAAAAGGGTTGTTATCTAAAACATTCTTTTCTAAGTAGGCAGGGAGGAATTTTCCCTCGATATCATCCCGAGAGAAGCCAAAGACCGTCTGAGTGAGGTCATTCGTTCCAAAAGAGAAGAACTCTGCTTCCTTTGCGATTTCATCTGCCGTAATACAAGCTCTGGGAAGTTCAATCATGGTTCCCACAGAATAGTTTATCCTCATCTTCTTTCTCTTCATTACCTCATCTGCTACTCTATGGACATCCTCTTTGGTTAACTTTAATTCATTTACATGGCCTACCAAAGGAATCATGACCTCTGGGATTACCTTATAGCCTTCTTTAGTAAGTTCGCAGGCGGCCTCAAATATTGCCTGGGCCTGCATCCTATAGATCTCTGGAGTAGTAACTCCTAATCTGCAGCCCCGATGACCGAGCATGGGATTCATCTCTCTTAGAGCCTCTATTTTATTGAGCAGTTTCTCCTTCTGGGCGATTTTCTTCTTTGAACCCTTCTTGACTTTCAGGGTCGTAATCTCAACCAGTAGTTCTTCAACCTTAGGTAAAAATTCATGCAGGGGAGGATCGAGTAGTCTAATGGTAACGGGAAGGCCCTCCATGGCCTTAAATATTCCCCTAAAGTCCTCTCTCTGCATAGGCAGAAGTTTCTTCAGGGCCTTTTCTCTTGTCCTCTCATCCCGGGCCAAGATCATCTCCCGAACGATGGGCAGTCTTTTCTCCCCAAAGAACATGTGTTCCGTCCTGGTTAGCCCAATCCCCTCTGCTCCAAACTCTCTGGCTTTCTTGGCATCTTTTGGGGTATCGGCATTGGTCCTCACTCCCAACCTTCTTGTTTCATCCGCCCATTTCATAAGTACCTGGAACTCCTTGCTCAAAGTAGGCTCAATGGTATGTACCCTACCCAGGATAACCTCTCCGGTATTCCCATTCAAAGAGAGGTAATCTCCCTCCCTGACAACTATATTCCCCACAACGAATCTCTTTCTATCATAGTCCACATCTATGGCCTCACAACCGGCAACGCAGCACTTCCCCATTCCCCTTGCTACTACAGCCGCGTGAGACGTAAGACCCCCTCTTGAGGTCAATATCCCCTGAGCGGCAGCCATGCCATGGATATCCTCGGGGGAAGTCTCATTCCTCACCAGGACTACCTTCCTTCCCTTCTCCGCTTCCTCCTGGGCATGGTCGGCAGTGAAGACCACCTCACCTACTGCGGCCCCCGGGGAAGCGGCCAATCCCTTGGCAATGACCTTTATCCTTGCCTTGGGATCGATCCTTCTGTGTAATAACTGGTCAAATTGACTGGGTTCTACGCGTAGAATGGCCTCTTTTCTACTAATGAGCTTCTCCTTTACCATATCGACAGCAATCTTCAAGGCTGCCTGGGCGGTTCTCTTTCCTGTCCTAGTCTGTAAGAGGAAGAGCTTCTTATTCTGAATGGTGAACTCCAAGTCCTGAATATCCCGATAGTGTCTCTCTAACTTCTTATAGATTCTGACCAATTCTCGATAGACCCGAGGCATCTCCCTGGCCAATTGAGATATCTTCTTTGGGGTCCTTATTCCCGCGACCACATCCTCACCCTGGGCATTCAATAGATACTCTCCAAAGAACTTCTTCTCCCCAGTTGCCGGGTCTCTGGTGAAGGCCACACCGGTTCCGGAGTCCCAGCCCATATTTCCAAAGACCATGGTCTGAACATTGGCCGCCGTCCCCCAGGTATGGGAAAGGTTATTAAGGTTTCTATAGGTAATGGCCCGTTGGGTATTCCAGGAACCAAAGACGGCATCGATGGCCATGAAGAGCTGTCTCCTGGGATCCTGAGGGAAGTCTTTCTTCGTTCTCTTCTTTACTCTTTTTTTAAACCTCTCCACCAGGTCCTTCAGGACCGGGGTCTTAAATTCAGTATCAAGTCTTATTCCCAATTCCTTCTTCTTTTCTTCAATAATCTCCTCAAATTCACTGGATTCCATACCCATCACCACATGGGCAAACATCTGAATGAGCCTTCTATAGGCATCCCAGGCGAATCGCTCATGGCCCATGGCCTTAATCAACCCCTTAATCGTTTCATCATTTAATCCCAAGTTCAGGATGGTATCCATCATTCCCGGCATACTGACCCGCGCACCAGAACGTACAGAAACAAGAAGAGGATTATATCTATCGCCAAATCCAGCACCCATCGTCTTCTCCAATCTCTTCAGGTTTCGGTCTATCTCTTCTTTCATCCCCCTAGGATATTTCCCCTTATGCTGATAGTAATAAATACAGGCCTCGGTGGTAATGGTAAAACCCGGAGGGACAGGAATGCCTAAGTTGGTCATCTCGGCTAAGTCGGCTCCCTTTCCTCCTAAGAGGTTTTTCATCCCGGTATTCCCCTCTGCCTTTCCTTCCCCAAAGAAATAGACATACTTTTTACTCATACTCTCTCCTTATTTAATTGTACTTCAGGCCTCAGGTCACAAGCCTCAAGCTTTTTGTAGCCTGCAGCTTGCAGCCTGTAGCCCTATCTTTAAGCTAACTTGTCATCCAGATATTTCTTCAACTGGGTAATATCGACTCTATCCTGGAGCATGGTGTCTCTATCCCTAACCGTCACCTTCTTATCGTCCAGGGATTGTACATCTACGGTTACACAGTATAGAGTTCCCACCTCATCCTGCCGACGATAGAGCTTTCCGATGGATGCCGTATCATCATAGACTACCTTGTATGGTCCCCGCAGTTCCTGAGCAATCTTTTTTGCCAGTTTCACCAATTGGGGTCTATTGCGCAGTAAGGGAAATACCGCTACCTTAATGGGTGCTAAATCCTTGTGGAGCCTCAGAACAACCCTCTTATCTTCCCGAACCTCCTCCTCCCGATAAGCATCTATCAAGAAGGCTAAAAAGGATCTATCCACTCCCGCAGAGGGTTCTATGACATAGGGGATTATCTTCTCCTTACTCCCCTCATCAAAGAAAGAGAGGTCCTTTCCACTCACCTCTCTGTGACGAGAGAGATCGTAGTCTGTTCTATTGGCCAGCCCTTCCAGCTCTCCCCAACCGAAGGGAAATTGATATTCGATATCAAAGCAGGCCTTGGCATAATGGGCTAATTCTTTATTGGTATGCTCTCTCACTCTTAAATTCTTGGGGTTTATGCCAAACTTCTTATACCAAGCGAGCCTCTCTTCAATCCAAGATTTATGCCACTTCTCGGCTTCCTGGGGTCTGACAAAGTATTCTATCTCCATCATCTCAAATTCGCGGCAACGAAAAGTAAAGTTTCCCGTGGTGATCTCGTTTCTGAAAGCCTTGCCTATCTGGGCGATGCCGAAGGGCAGCTTGCGGCGCACACTGGTCACAATCTGGGCGAAATCAACAAAGATTCCCTGAGCAGTCTCTGGCCGAAGATAGAGCTCGGATTTCTTATCCTCTACCGAACCGATAT
>JAHIPW010000176.1 GCA_018903055.1 bacterium | reverse complement strand
GATTTTAGCTATTTTATCAAAAGTTGACTTGTCATAAAAATTTTCTTCACTGATTTCATATTCTTTAAGCACTTTTCTTAATTGGGAGCGTTCTACTATTTCAAACATATTGCTTCTCATCAACTCTGTCGTAAAATAATCACAAGCTAAAGTTGCCATAGAAGAATGAGCTGGTTCAAAAGGTAGAACAGCCACTCTTTTTACTTTACTAAAATCATAATCCTTTCTAACAGCTATCCTAGGTGCACAACTAAGCACCACAATACAAAAGATACTAACCATAATAACTAACAATAACTTTTTCATAATTTGCCTCCCCATTAGCTCTTTTTGAGCGAATTTCATTAGAAAACCATTTTCTATCGGATATGCCTCAGTTCCTTATCAACGTATCAACTTATCGGAGCGAAGCGGAGACCCCGACCCTTTTCTTCCCGCTTGTCGGGGTCAACTTTTATTTGACATACGAAATTGCTAAACTAACTAATCCAATAACCCACAAATAATAAGCGAAGAAAGAAAACCTTCCTTTCTTAATAATGGAAAGCAAAACCTTTAGGGCTAAGAGGCCACTTAAAAAAGCGGCCATAGCTCCTATAATTAAGGGATAGATATTTTCTTTTGGGATGGTAGAGAGATTTTTAAATTCTAATCCTGCTGCTCCAATTATAGCAGGTATAACTAATAGGAATGAGAACCTATAAGCTGAATCCCTGCTTAGCCCCCGAAATAATCCGCAGGATATGGTTATTCCGCTCCTTGAGATGCCAGGAATGAGGCCTATTGCTTGAGCAAGGCCGATGCCCAGGGCATCCCTTATATTTAACCTATTAAGTTCTCTTCTTTCTACTTTAAGACGCTTCGTTGCCCAGAGGATAATCCCGGTTACGATGAACATTAAAGAGACCATTCTTGGACATTCAAATAGTCTCCCGATCCCTTCTTTAAATAGGCCACCCATTAGAGCAATGGGAATGGTTCCCAACAATAGAAAGCCTAATAAGCGAAGATAGGGGTCTTCTCTCCTTCTATGCTTACCAGTCTTGAAGATATGGACAAGACTGACCAAAATTTTCCCAATCTCTCTTCTAAAGACAGCGATAATGGCAAGTAATGTTCCCAGGTGAAGACAAATCTCAAGGGTAATTCCCGGAGGATTGACCTTCAAGAAATTCCCTGCTAAGACTAAGTGGCCGCTTGAAGAGACCGGCAAGAATTCTGTCAGGCCCTGCAGGATTCCCAGAAAAAGAGCCTCATGCCAGGACATGCTTACTCCTTAATAAGATTTGGTCAGGGTTAAGGTTAGGTTGTTAGTTTAGTTGTTGGGTTAGGTAGTTGGTCTTTAAAGACCTAACCCTTGCCTAACTACCAAACCCACTACCTTACCCTAACCCAACTACGTAACCTGTGGCTACTATTGGCTACTTATGCTTCTCGGATTGTGCTTTCTCCACCAGGACTGCCTTGCGGGAGAGATTAATCCTTTTCTGGTCATCGATCTCAATGACCTTTACTTCCACCTCCTGCCCCTCCTTTAAAACATCCGCCACATTCTTGACAAAGCCCTCGGCTAACTGGGAAACATGGATCAGACCTTGCTTCCCGGGAAGGATCTCGACAAAGGCCCCAAAATTCATAATCCTGGCTACCTTTCCCTTATATATCTTCCCTACCACAACCTCCTCTGTAATGCGCTTAACCATTTCCAGTGCGGCTTCGGCCTTGGCCTTATCGGGAGAAGAAACGGATACCTTTCCATCGTCATCGACATTCACCTCGGCGCCGGTTTCCTCAATGATTCCCTTTATCGTCTTTCCCCGGGGGCCAATGACAGCTCCAATCTTATCCTGCTTCACATAAGTGACCAGGATATGTGGTGCATAACTCGAAATCCCCTCCCTCGGCTGAGAAATAGCTTGGTTCATCTTATCCAGGATGAAAAGGCGGGTCTTCTTTGCCTGCTTCAAGGCCTCCCCTATCAAAGAAGTGGTGACTCCCGAGGTTTTGATATCCAGGTGAAGGGCGGTAATCCCTTCCTTCGTTCCAGCAACCTTGAAATCCATATCCCCCAGGGCATCCTCAACCCCTAAAATATCTGTGAGAAGAACGTACTTCTCCCCCTCCATTACTAATCCTATGGCCGCACCGGCCACCGGGGCCTTGATGGGAACCCCGGCATCCATCAAAGAGAGGCTTGCGCCACAAACGCTGGCCATAGAAGAAGAACCATTAGACTCCAGGATATCGGCCACCACCCTGATGGTGTAGGGAAACTTATCACTGGGGGGGATGACGGGAAGAATGGCCTTCTCGGCCAGAGCGCCATGGCCGATCTCTCGTCTTCCCGGACCCCTTGATGGCTTTGTTTCTCCCACACTAAAAGACGGGAAATTATAGTGAAAGAGAAAGCTTTTGCGAAACTCTTTCTCCAGGGCATCAATAATTTGTTCATCCTGCGTAGTTCCTAAGGTAGTGGTCACCAGGGCCTGGGTCTGTCCCCTGGTAAAGAGCGCGCTCCCATGAACCCGGGGGAGAATTCCTATCTCGCAGGTTATGGGACGGACCTCATCCGGCCTCCTTCCATCTGCCCGATAATTCTTATCGAGGATAGCATTACGCAGGATTTTTTTTCCGATCTTCTCTATAGCAATTTTGATGTCCTTTTCTTTCTCCGGAAATTCAGCACTTAAGGCTTCGATGGTTTCTCGTTCAATCTTATCCAGGGTCTCATCCCTCTCTGCTTTTTCCTTTATCTGATAGGCCTCTTTTAGCCGGACTTCAGATAATTCTCTTACCTTCTTTTCTACCTTTTCATCCAGAGCATAAACAATTATTTTCCTTTTCGGTTTGCCGCAAGATTTGACCATTTTCTCTTGAATTTCAACAATCTGCTTGATATGCTCTTTGGCCCCCTCGATCGCAGTCAGGATAATTTCCTCGGAAATTTCACGGGCCTCAACCTCTATGGTTGTTACGGCATCCTTGGTTCCGACAATCACCATGTCCAGCTTACTTCTCTCTAATTCCTCATAGGTAGGATTGATGATAAGTTCCTCTCCAATCCGTCCGATGCGAACAGCACCCACCGGACCGTCAAATGGAATATCGGATATAGATAAAGCAGCCGACGCTCCAATTACAGCTAAGACATCCGGATCATTCTCTCCATCTGCTGATAGAACGTCTACCGTAATCTGAACCCGGTTCCTGATGCCTTCCGGAAATAAAGGCCTTAAGGGTCGATCCACCAACCTACCAGCCAAAATTTCCCAGTCCCTCGGTTTTCCCTCTCTCTTAAAAAAGCCTCCCGGGATTTTGCCCGCAGCATAAGTCTTCTCCCGATAATCAACGGTCAGAGGAAAGAAATCCATATCCTCTTTCACATCTTTAGAGGCCACTACCGCCACTAAGACTACGGTATCGCCATAACTTACCATGGCCGCACCATCCGCCTGCTTGGCCAGCTTCCCAGTTTCGATAGTTAGTTTCCTTCTGGCAATCTCCAACTCTTCTCTCTTTATCATTTCTTCTCCTTTTTTACAACCACAAAAACACTAAATTTAATTGAAAAACACAAAAAGTTTGGTCTTTGCGTTTTTATTTCTCCTTTTGTGCCTTCGTGGTGTTTATTTTCTCAAATCCAGTTCCTGGACAATCTTTTGGTATCTTCCCTTCTCCTTACTCTCAAGGTAATCCAGTAGTCTTCTCCTTTGGCCAACCATCTTTAAAAGCCCTCTCCGTGAGTGATGATCCTTCTTGTGGGTTTCTAGATGCTTGGTTAAGTAATTAATCCTTTCTGTGAGAAGGGCGATCTGAACCTCTGGTGAGCCAGTATCCTTTTCATTCAACCGATACTTAGCGACAATCTCCTTCTTCTTCTCCTTTTCCAAAACCATTTTCATTTCCCCCTTTCCTTGCAACCGCAAAAACGCAAAATTTAACTGAAAGACACAAAATTAAAATCCTTTCGTGTTTTTGTGTCCTCTTTTGTGCTTTTGTGGTCCGCCTATTGCCGAGAGAATCGACGGGGAGGCGAATTTCCCAGCAATGGCATTGTATTACAGCTAATGTGTTTAGTATATCACATATCAGATGAAATACAAAATTTTTCTTGCCTTAGCAATATCCTTCTTTATCTGGACCTTTAGAGATTCTGGGTTCTTAAAGATAATCTCGTCCCGCATTTTTTTTAAGAAACTGACCTTTATTTCCCGACCATAAATCTTTCGATTGAAATCAAAGATGTAGGCCTCAATAACCCTCTTTTGTCCCCTTGCTACCCCCTGCTCACCCTT
>JAHIPW010000175.1 GCA_018903055.1 bacterium | reverse complement strand
TTAATCTCGACCTTCTTAGTTTCACTTGCCCATTCTGGGCCGGAACCATCTCTTGAAGAATGGTTCTTTCTTTGCTACTGGAGGTTTCTTCTCTTCTGGCTTTGGTTTTACTTCCTTAATTTCTTTAGATATCTTCTCTACCTTCTCTTTCTTCTTCTCAACCACTGGGGCGACCTTTTCCACCAATTCTATCAGGGCCAGAGAGGCATTATCTCCCTTCCTCTGCCCCAGCCTGAGAATCCTGGTATAGCCACCAGGCCTTTCCTTAAATTTGGGCCCGATCTGGGAGAAGAGTTTTTTCAAGACTTCCTTATCCCTTATTAGCTTCCCTACTTCCCTTCTTGAGGCCAGGGTATCCTTCTTTGCCTTACTAATCAGCCTCTCTACTATCCTTCTCACTTCCTTTGCTTTGTGAAGGGTGGTGGTGACTCTCTCATAACGTAAAAGAGAGGTGGCCAGATTAGAAAGCATCGCCTTCCTATGGGAGGAAGTACGCCCCAGCTTCCTCATTTCTTCATCCCCAAAGATAGACCATAGTTTTTCAGGATCTCTTTTATCTCTTCTACGGACTTCTTGCCAAAGTTTCTCATCTTTAATAATTCTTCCTCACTCTTCCTGGTTAGCTGACCAATGGTCTTTATTTTACCTTCCTTGAGGCAGTTGGCACTACGAACAGAGAGTTCCACTTCCTCAAGGCTCTTATTCAAAATCTCGTCTATTTTCCTATCCTCTTTCTTTACTTCAACTTCCTCTTTAGGTTCGGGGAAGGTGATAAAGAGGTCGAGGTGACTCTTCAATATCTTGGCAGCAAAGGCTAGCGCATCATCTGGCCTGACACTTCCGTCTGTCCAGACCTCCAGGATGAGCCGGTCATAGTCTGTAATCTTCCCCACCCTGGTATTCTCCACCCGGTAACTCACCTTCTTTATGGGGGTAAATATGGAGTCTATGGGGATGGTCCCGATGGGATTATTTTTCTTTTCATGTTTCTCTGTGGTAACGTATCCCCTTCCCACATTCACCTCGATCTCCATACTCAGTTTCCCCTTCTCATTCAAGGTGGCAATATAGAGATCGGGGTTTAGAATCTCGACATCGGCATCTTTGGTGATGTGGGAGGCCTTGACCTCTAAAGGTCCCTGGGCCTTTAGATATAAGGTCTTGGGCTTTGCTTTGGGTAGTCTTAAGAGTAACTGCTTAAGATTTAGAATGATCTGGGGAACATCCTCCACTATTCCGGGAATGGTGGAGAACTCATGCTGAACTCCCTGAATCTTGACACTGGTTACCGCTGCCCCGGTTAGAGAGGATAAAAGTATTCGGCGTAAGGAGTTCCCTATGGTTATTCCATGGCCCCTCTCTAAGGGCTGAGCGATAAATTTACCATAGGTAGAAGATAGGGTCTTCTCGTCCCACTCTATTCCCTTGGGCTTAATAAATCCCTTCCACTGAATGCTTATATCTTCCATCTCTTTCTTGGCCTTTGCCATTAAAACCTCCTTATTAATCACAGATATTCACAGATTGTTTACAGATAGCCACAGATCACGGATTTCAGAAGATAGATTAATTCGTTATTGGGTCACGGTTAGGGTTACGATGCCCGTTTCCTTGAAGTCGGAAAACAGTTGATGGAAATCGGAAAACCGTAGGGAAACCCGAAATCGGAAATCTGTTTCTCAGTTTTCCCCGGCCTCGCTCCGCGAAGCGGGGCGGGCTGTTCTCTGTTTTCTCTACTGATTTCTGTTCTCTGACAACCGTTTTCTAAAAGACGTAACCTTTCGACGTAACCTGTTTCTCTGCCTTCTGTTCTCTGTGACTTTATCTGTGATCTGTGAGAATCTGTCTTAAATCTGTGCCCATCTGTGTGTTAACGAGAGTAGTATTCCACAATGAGTTGTTCTTGGATAGGAAGGGCGATCTCTTCCTTATTTGGTAATCTTGCTATCTTTCCTTTGAAGTTCTCCTGGTCTATTTCGAGCCAGGGGGCCTTCTCCCTATCTTGGGAGAGTTTCATGGCCTCTTTTACTCCAATTATCTCTCTGCTTTTGGACCTCAAAGAGATCTCGTCCCCCACCTTGCAGGAGTAAGAAGGAATATCCACCTTCCTACCATTAACTAAGAAGTGGCCATGACGAACTAACTGGCGGGCACCGGCCCTGGTTAAAGAGAATCCCAGTCTAAAGATAATATTATCGAGCCTTCTTTCCAAAAGCAAGAAGAGATTTTCACCAGTCATCCCCTTGAGCCTCTTGGCCTCTTTAAAGTATTTTCTGAACTGCCTCTCCATTACACCATAGATCTTCTTCACCTTCTGCTTCTCCCGCAGTTGCAGTCCATAGGCAGATAATTTTCTGGGACGCTTCCCTTGCTTCCCTTGCTCCCCTGGCCTATAATCCCTCCTAGCCAGGGCACACTTCTCACTATAGCATCTTCTTCCTTTGAGGAAGAGCTTCATCCCTTCCTGACGACATAGCTTACAACTCGGCCCAATTAATCTCGCCACTAGACTCTCCTCCTCTTCCTGGAACGGCAGCCATTGTGGGGAATAGGAGTGACATCCTTTATGGCAGTAATGGAAAGTCCTACCACCTGCAATGACCTGATGGCCGTCTCTCTTCCCGAGCCTGGTCCCTTAACGTAGACCGCCACCTCATTTAAGCCCTTCTCCATGGCCTTCTTTGCTGAAGCTTCTGCTACCAGTCCGGCAGCAAAGGGGGTGGACTTCCTGGTCCCTTTGAATCCCAGGGTACCGGCAGAGGCCCAGGAAATAACATTTCCCTGAGTATCGGTAATGGTAACAATAGTATTATTAAAGGTAGCCTGGATGTGAGCGATCCCTTTCCCTACTCCTCTCTTTTGGACTTTCTTCTCCTGAATCACTTCTTCCCCCCTTCTCTCAGGGCCACTCTCTTTGACTTCTCCCTGACAACGCCCACTGTCTTACGTGGTCCCTTCCTGGTCCGGGCATTGGAGTGGGTTCTCTGCCCTCTTACCGGTAGACCCCTCCTATGCCTCAGACCACGATAGGATCCGATATCTATGAGCCTCTTTATGTTCTGAGCAACCTCAGTCCTCAGATCCCCTTCTACCTTATACTCCTTACTGACCACAGCGTTCAGTTTTCCTACTTCCTCCTCAGTCAGATCCTTTACCCTGGTATCCGGACTGACATTGGTCATTGATAGAATCCTATTGACCGAGGTCCTTCCTATGCCATAGATATAGGTGAGGGCGATCTCTATTCGCTTATTCTTCGGTAGATCAATTCCCGCTACCCTTGCCATACATTTCTCCTTTCAGGTGAAATTAGTTAATAAGTTGATAAGTCAATAAGTTAATAAGTCATTGGGTCATGGTTAAGGTTAGGTTGTTGGTTTAGTTGTTGGGTTAGGTAGTTGGTCTTTAAAAACCTAACCCTTACCTAACTACCAAACCTACTACCTTACCCTAACCCAACTACCAATGGCTTTGGACAACTCTTGTTAACTTGTATACTTGTCAATTTCTACCCTTTATTTTCTGTGTATTAGCCCTGTCTTTGCTTATGCCTGGGGTTCCGGCATATAACCATGACTACCCCTCTTCTTTTTATTACCTTACAGCTTTTACAAATCCGCTTAACAGAACTACGAACTTTCATCTTGATTTCCTATTAGGGAATATCGTCTACCCGTCAGCCCGTCTACCCGTCGATTGAGTGACGGATTCGACGGATAAGACGGAATAGACGGAATGTTATTTGTAGCGATGAGTGATTCTTCCCCTGGTCAGATCATAGGGGGAAAGCTCCACCGTTACTCTATCCCCGGGCAGGATCTTGATATAATACATCCTCATCTTACCTGAGACATGGGCAAGCACCTTATGGCCCCCCTCAAGTTCCACCCGGAACATGGCATTGGGTAGGGTTTCGACCACTGTGCCTTCCACTACAACCGGTTCTTCTTTAGTCATAATTCCTCATTTCATTCGGTTCGTTTACCGTGAACGGTTAACGGTTAACCGTAAACGATTATAATTCAGTGAGTATCCAGGGTCCTTTTTTCGTTATGGCTACGGTATGCTCGAACTGGGCGGAGAGGGACCCATCTGAAGTTACTACTGTCCAGTTATCCTCTTTAACCTTTACTCGGAAGTCACCAACGTTCACCATGGGCTCGATGGCCAAAACCATCCCCTCCTTCAATCTCGGCCCTCTTCCTGGAGGACCAAAATGGGGAACTGGAGGATCCTCATGCATCTTTTGACCAATTCCATGGCCTACATAATCCCGGACCACAGAAAAGCTTTTTCCCTCAACATGGGACTGTATGGCATGGGAAATATCGGAGAGTCTATTCCCCACAACTGCCTTCTCTATTCCCCTATATAGTGCTTCTTCCGTTACTCTTAATAGTTCCCTTGCCTTTTGAGTGACCTCCCCCACGGAATAGGTCACCGCCCGATCCCCGCAGTAGCCATTCAGCCTCACTCCAATATCGATACCGATAACGTCCCCATTGGATAGTCTTCTTTCGCCCGGGATGCCGTGGACCACCTCTTCATTGATGGCGGTACAGATATGGGCGGGGAAGTCCCTATAGCCCAGAAAGGTACTCTGGGCCTTATTTCTCTCTATAAAGGAGGCCACAAGCTCATCGAGTTCTTTCGTCTTTATTCCCGGCTTGAGGTATTCTTGGATCAGGGTGTGGGCCCGAGCTACCAAACGACCGGCCTCTCTCATGAGCAGGAGCTCTTCTTTTGACTTGAGGATAATCACTAAATACTCGCTAAGAGATCTCCAGTAACTTCTTGCTTTGCTCTTCCCCCATCGATGATGACTAAGAGCCCTTTTTTCTCATAGTATTTGATTAAAGGTCGAGTCTCTTCTCTATAGACTTCTAACCTCTCTAAGATGGCCTCTTTTCTATCATCCTCCCGAATGATTAATTCTCCCCCACACTTATCGCATATCCCCTCTCTCTTGGGGGAAATATAAATAACGTGATACATAGCGCCACAGTCTTTACAGGTCCTTCTTCCAGACAACCTCTCAACGGCCACCTCACTTTCTATCCTTAACTTAATGACCTTATCAATATGAGATATCTTCTCCAAGGCCTCTGCTTGAGGGATGGTCCGGGGAAAGCCGTCCAGTAAGAACCCCTTCTTACAGTCCTCTCTCTTTATCCTTTCCTTTATAAGATTTATCATTAAATCATCAGGAACAAGATGGCCGCGGTCCATATAATTCTTTGCCTTAAGTCCCAGCGGAGTTTTTTGTGAAGAGGCCTGGCGCAGAATATCCCCGGTTGAGATATGAGGAATACCTAGTTTTTTAGTTATTGTTCTAGATTGAGTTCCCTTCCCGGCCCCCGGAGGACCGAGTAGAATAATACGCATAATAAGATTCCTTACAAAAACTGGGTTAACATTAGGATATCGGAAGATCGGGTAATCGGGACATCAGGAATTTCCTGATAACCTGATAACCTGATTACCGGATACCCTTTTAAAATCTAGCTTTGATCTTCCCTTTCTTTATAAATCCCTCGTAGTGGCGCATGAGCAGGTGATTCTCAATCTGCTTCACCGTATCCAGTGCCACCCCCACCACGATGAGCATCCCGGTTCCCCCGTAGAAGCCAGCCAGAAGGTCTGAGATCCCGAGCCTGGTATTGACCAGGTCCGGAAAGAGGGCAATAGCGGCCAGGGCTATGGCCCCCGCCAAGGTAATGCGAGAAAGGGTGCGCTCAATATATTCTGAAGTCGATTTTCCCGGCCTTATGCCGGGGATGAAGCCCCCATACCTCTTCATATTGTCCGCTAAATCTATAGGATTAAAGATCATGGCAGTATAGAAGTAACAGAAGAAAATAATCATTACGGCATAAAAAATAGAATAGAGGGGATGTCCTGGGGAGAGCCATACAGCAATCCTCTCCATGAACTTCAGCCCCGCGAATTGAGCAATGGTAGCGGGAAACATCAGGATAGAGGAAGCAAATATAATGGGGATGACTCCCGGGGTATTGACCCTTATGGGAATGAAGGTGCTCTGTCCCCCATACATCCTCCTTCCCACAATCCTTTTGGCATACTGGACCGGAATCTTTCTCTGGCCCTCAGTGATGATTACTATTCCGGCAATAACCACAGCCAGTAGGGCCAGCATGAAGACCAGTTTCATGGGGGAGATTATCCCTTCCTTGAACTGCACTGCGGTCTGAATCCCGGCCTGGGGGAGACGAGCAACGATCCCGGCAAATATAATGAGTGAGATCCCATTCCCAATCCCCCTCTCCGTGATCTGTTCTCCGAGCCACATAATGAATATGGTACCCGCAGTCATGGTTAAGACAGTAATAAGGAGAAAGGAGGGACCGGGTGAAGGAACGACAGAGACTCCGGCCGGGCTTTTAAGATGCTGAAGCCAGATAGCGAAGGTTGAGCCCTGGATGAAACAGATGAAGACCGTAGCATATCTGGTATACTGATTGATCTTCTTCCTTCCCGCCTCCCCCTCCTTCTGTAACCTCTCAAGCTGGGGCATGATCGGGACAAGTAAGGAGAAGATAATGGAGGCCGTAATGTAGGGCATAATACCCAAGGCGAAGACCGTGGCCCTTCCCAATGCTCCACCGGCAAACATGTCGAAGTAGGTGAGGAGGGTCCCCTTGGCTTCAGCAAAAAACTGGCCGAGAGCAGCTCCATCAATTCCTGGGGTTGGGATGTGACCCCCTATCCGATAAACAATGAGTAGGGCAAAGGTAAATAGGATCCTCTTCTTTAACTCTGGTATCTTAAAGGCATCCCGGAAGGCCCTTAACATCTTATTACTTCTCCTCCAGCCTCTTTTATCTTCTTCTCCGCTTCTCTGGAAAAGGCGTGGGCCCTCACTTTAAGTCCTTTGGATAATCTTCCTTCACCGAGGATTTTTATTCTCTCCCTCTTTCCCATAAGGCCTTTCTCCTTAAGGACCTCGGGTGTAATCTCATCCCCGGCTTTAAACCTCTGTTCAAGATCCCTGACATTTAAGATGGTATACTCTTTCCTGAAGATGTTGGTAAAACCCCTCTTGGGAAGCCGACGGGCAAGGGGCATCTGGCCTCCTTCAAAGCCCGGTTTCACCCCTCCTCCGCTGCGCGCTTTCTGTCCCTTATGGCCCCGGGTGGAGGTCTTCCCGTGGCCAGAGGATCTGCCCCTCCCCACCCTCTTAGGCCTTTTTCTACTTCCCCTTGGTACTCTTAACTGGTTTAACTCCATTTACTTTCACCATATAGGATACCCTGGCTATCATTCCCCTTATCTGGGGATTATCCTCTTTTATCACAGAGGAGCCTATCCTCTTTAAGCCCAGGGCCTTGATAGTTCTTCTGTGCCGCTCTTTCTTCCCAGCCAGACCCCTGATCAACGTTATTCTTATATTCACCCCGCTCCTTTTGTTATTCATCCCGCACCTTTTTGTAACCATTCTTTATTCCCACCTAAAGGGGCGGGGTTCACCCCGTTAGACTCTAATCTACTAATGAATGAGATTGATAATGTAATTTAGAATCGGTATCAAAACTGTTAGAAGACTATATAACGGTCTTTTGAGAGTCTAACGGGGTTCAGAGGATTTCTTCCTCTGTCTTCCCCCGCAGGCGAGCTATTTCTTTAAGCTCTTTAAGATTAGAGAGGGCAAGTAGGGTGGCCTTTACCACGTTGTGGGGATTGGAGCTTCCCAAAGACTTGGTGAGAATGTCTTTTATTCCACAGGCTTCGATTACCGCTCGCACCGGCCCACCGGCGATCACCCCGGTGCCCAGCGAGGCAGGACGAAGGAGAACCTTTCCGGCCCCAAACTCTCCTATTATCTTATGGGTAATGGTTCTTCCTTTCATGGGAACAGTGATCATATTCTTCCGGGCTTTACCATGAGCCTTCTTAATGGCCTCTGGAACACCAAGGGCCTTGCCCAAAGCTACCCCCACCTTTCCCTTTCCATCGCCTACTACTACTAAGGCCGCAAAGGAAAACCTCTTCCCTCCCTTAACCACCTTAGAGACTCGATTGATGGAGACCACCCTCTCAATCAGCTCCTCTTCTCTTTTCCCTTCAATCTTCTTCTCTAACTCTTTCCTCATTCTCTCCACTGTTTTAAGTTCCTTTCCTTGTAACCGCCAAGACGCTAAAATGACGCCAAGACGCTAAAATGATTTCAAAATTCAAGACAAAAATGGCAAATTGTTTTTGCGTTTTGACGTTCAAAACTTAAGTCCCCCTTTTCTCGCCCCTTCTGCTAAGGCCTTCACCCTTCCATGGTACTTGTAACCTCCCCTATCAAAGACGATGCTATCGATCTTTTTCTTCCGGGCCTCTTGCGCAAGAAGTTCTCCTACGGCATATGCCGCTTTTATATTCCCACTCTTCTCATTCTTCTCCTTTATCTTGGGAGATAGGGAGGAGGCGCTTACTAAGGTCTTGCCTGAAAGATCGTCTATAATCTGGGCATAAAAATGGTTGAGACTGCGGAAGACAACCAGGCGTGGTCTCTTGGGAGTGCCCAAGATCTTCTTCTTTACTCTCCTATGCCTTTTCTCTCTAGCCAGTTCTTTTTTTACAACCATACTCTATTCCCTTCAATTCAGAATGCAGAATTTGGAAATTAACTCATTCGGTTAGGGTTAAGGTTAGGTTGTTAGTTTGGCCCCTCGGATCCTGAAGATCCTCGGGATCTGAAGGGTTGTTAGGTTAGGTAATTGGTGTTTCCGACCTAACCCTTACCTAACTACCATACCCACTACTTTACCCTAACCCAACTACTAACCATTTAGGATATAGGACTTCGAAATGATTCGCGTTTTAGGTTCCCATTGATCCAGTGACTGCTGTCTTCCCTACCTTGCGTTTTATATACTCCCCTTTATACTTAATACCCTTTCCC
Source organism: bacterium (assembly GCA_018903055.1). Classification (GTDB taxonomy): domain Bacteria; phylum UBP18; class UBA7526; order UBA7526; family UBA7526; genus DRGV01. The sequence continues at coordinate 2,248 of JAHIPW010000175.1, read as the reverse complement.
TTATAGGGCTCAGGTGGCTTGAGAGCCCGGATGGTTGAAGCGGTCTCACCCACCAGCCCCTTATCTGGACCCGAGATGGTAATCTGGGTTCCCTTCTCTGCCTTTATTTCTATTCCCTTGGGAATGGAGAACTCTACGGGATTGGAGAGGCCTAAGGATAGGATGAGCTTATCACCCCTCGGGTTAGCTTTGTAACCCACTCCGATAATCTCCAGGGTTTTAGAAAAACCTTCGCTTACCCCTTTGATCATATTGGCCAAGAGGGTGCGGGAGAGACCATGGAGGGATTTATGGGATTTTGCATTGGACGGCCTTTTGGTTAGAATCTCCTTCCCTTTTACCTCTACCTTTATTTCAGAAGGGATCTTCCTTACTAATTTTCCTTTCGGACCCTCTGCAGTAAAGATATTGCCCTCTATCTGGACCTTTATCCCTTCCGGTACAATAATGGGCTTCTCTCCCACTCTCGACATCCTACGCTCCTTACAGTCGCGAAGTAACAATTAACAATGAAAAAGTAACAGCGAACAATGAAATCCGAAAACAGTTGATAGATATCGGAGAACTGTAGGGAAAATGGAAATTTGAAAACTGTTTTCCGTTTTCTGTTCTCCCTACTGATTTCTGTTTTCTAATAACCGATTTCTGCCTTCCTCACTTTCCTACTTGCTACTTGTTACTTGTAACTTATTCCTACCACACGTGGCAGATAACTTCTCCCCCAATCCTCTTTTTTCTTGCTTTCTTATCCGTCATGATGCCCTGGGAGGTGGAGAGTATGGCCACGCCCAATCCACCCAAGACCCGGGTAACCTCATTCCCCTTGACATACTGTTTCAGACTGGGCTTGCTAATCCTCTTTATTTCACTGATTACCTTCTCCTTCTTACTGGTGTACTTAAGATAGATTCTTAGTATTCCCTGCCTTCTGTCTGAAATCACCCGATAGTTCTTGATGTACCCTTCTTCCTTCAGGATTCTTGCGATCTCCTGTTTCATCTTTGACGAGGGAATATCCACCCTCTCCTTTCCTGCCTGATTGGCGTTTCTGATTCTGGTGAGCATCTCAGCAATGGGATCGGTTACGGTCATCTTTTTGCTCCCTTCGGTCGCGAGTTATGCGTTATGAGTTATAAGTTTAAATTCTTGCTTTGCGTCTCTTTGCTGCCCTTTCACCACGTACTCCGCCAGCCACACCTAAAAGTATCAAAATTGCTGGTATAATACAAAATCCAATAATGGAAGATATTAAAGGTTCGTCTTCAAGATAATAAATCTTCCACACCCGCAGTCGAAAAAAAGCTATTACTGCAAAAACTAAAGATGGCAAACCACCATATAACCAACCTTTCTCTCCGATCTTTTTTCCTACCCATCGACCAACAAGCCAGCAGAATAAAAACAGTAGTACTACTACGAATAAAGGTATAATATGTCTCAGTTTTACCAGTTCTGTTGTCTCAAAAAATCGCGCAACGATAATGAAAGGAATAGTTATGCTACAGAACCATGTAATCTGGAGTATTACTACTCCACCGATTACTATTCCTATTTTTCGCCACATATTTTCACCAAGATGATTTTGTTACTCCGGGGATTTGACCTTCGCTGGCCAACTTCCGGAAACATATTCGACAGATCTTGAACTTCCTCATATAGCCCCTTCTTCTTCCACAGATCTGACACCTATTATATGCCCGGGTTTTATACTTTGGTTTCCTTTTCTGTTTTGCTATCCAGGACTTCTTGGCCATCACACTTACTCCTTGGCCGCGGATTTAGTAGTTCGGAGCACGCTCACCCGTCTTTGACGGGCTCGCTTGCGTTCGGTGTTCGGAGACTCCTAACTCCGAACTCCTAACTCCGAACTAAGTTATCTGCGGTCATCTGCGCCTGCCTGTCGGCAGACAGGTTTTGATCTGCCCCTCGGATCCTGCCCCTCTGGGGTTCTCGTCCCGAGACCCCATTCGGGGTCGAGGGAAAGGATTCTCGGGATCCTGAAGGGCGGTCATCTGCGTTTAAGGGGGAAGCCGAAGGCAGAGAGAAGCTCTTTTGCCTCCGCATTCGATTCTGTAGTAGTTACAATAGTAACATCCATTCCATGGATAAGGGGTACTTTATCATAGTCTATTTCGGGAAATACGATCTGTTCTGTTATCCCTATGGTATAATTTCCTTTCCCATCGAAAGAATCCGGGGATAGACCCCTGAAGTCTTTTATCCTGGGTAGTGTGATATTTATGAGCCT
>JAHIPW010000174.1 GCA_018903055.1 bacterium | reverse complement strand
TTTTGAAAAGAAATGGATGGCGGCTAAGAGTAAGGAGGCACTACGCGATATTGTTCTTGTGGAACACCGAAGGCGACAAATGAATAACGACCTATCGGCGGAGTGATGGTTATACCAGCCTAAGTAAGTTCCATTTCCCACCCCTTTTAGAGAACGGGATAAAAATGTTACCCCAAAGGGGCCCTTGGATTCAAGGGCCCCTCTCGTTTTGTTTGCATTTTTGAAATTTCTATTGTATACTATGTATTTATGGTATAAGAAAGCTTCTCACTTCATTCGAGAACCTTGTTTTCTCACTTCGTTCGAAAATAGGGGGCGATTCTTAAGGTCCGATTTATCTTCTCTAACTTAAATCTCCAATTAAGAGAAATCTTATTGGCATACTGGACTTCATCCTTGTGGGTAGAGGATAGGCCATGTATATATTCGTTACGACTCCTTAACTCAAACGATTTAGAGTGAGCAAGGAAGGGAAATAAGAATAAAACGATAAGGGTACAAAGGAGTTTTTTCAATTTTAACCTTACCTCTGGAAAGGTCTCTCATTCCGAAGGAATGACTTCGAACCCATCGGGTGAGAAGTCTTGTCGCTTCGCTTCTCGAGATCAAAAGGTATCTCGGCCATTTTATGGCCTCGATATCAAAATTTCCCAGAGGGAAATTTTGGCGGGCCATATACCGTATGGTATATGGCGGGGGCGAAGGGATTCGAACCCTCGATCTTGGCCTTGACAGGGCCACGTGTTAAACCAGGCTACACCACGCCCCCTTATAGATTTTATATGATAACAGAAAAAGTTCCTTTTGTCAAAATTTATTAGAAGAGGCCTCTAAACAAGGTAGCCAATGGGTTTCACCCCTTGAGAACCTCTGGTGTAAGTAAGGAAAAATTATTTTAGATTTCTAAGATAAAAGTTGAAGAATTTTCCGTTTTACCACTTTCCCGTTTTCCCTTTATTACACACTTCCCTTTTTCCTTTGTTACACTCCTTGGAACCTCTTCAAGATTAGGGAGGCATTGCTTCCTCCATCTGCAAATCCATTTATCAGGACCGCTTCTATCTTTTTCTCCCTTATCTTATTAGGAATATAATCCAGATCACAGAAAGGATCTTTCTCTCGGTAATTTATGGTGGGAAGAATGAAACCATTCTCTATTGCCAGGCAGGCGCTTATTGCCTTCAGGCCGCCAGAGGCATTGAAGTAGCCAACAGATGAAGAGAGAGAACTAACCGGAATGTCTCTGCCAAATACCTTCTTAATTGCTTCTGTCTCAGACTTGTCTAAAACAGGGGTGGAGTTCGCTGCTGCTGAGATATAACCAATCTTCTCTTTAGGAATTCCGGCATCCTCCAATGCCAACTCCATAGTCCTTGCCATTCCCTCTGAGTCCTCATCGTAATCGCTTATTCCAGGATTGGAAGAACTCATCCCATAACCTATAACCTCAGCATATATCCTGGCTCCCCTTTCCCTGGCATGCTCTAAAGTCTCTAAGGCCAGGATCCCTCCCCCCTCTCCTAAAACCATGCCGTTTCTTCTCTTATCAAAAGGACGGCAGCCCTCCGGGTAATCTTCATTCTTTAGGGGAGATAGTATTCCCAAATGGGAATAGGCATGAAATAATATCCAGGAGAGCTCATCTACCCCACCGGTCAGAATGACTTTTGCCTTATCATGTCTCAATAGACTATAGGCATAACCTATAGCCCCCTCACCCGTTGCTCCCTTCTGAGTAATGGTGGAGTTGGGGCCAGTAATCCCCAGTTCTATTGAGATATGGCCAGCCGGAGCATTGGGAACGGTGTTGGGAAAGAGCATGGGATTTACTCCACTGGGACCATGCTCAATGAGTCCTCTATGAAAGGCCTCTGTGGTCTCCAGACCGGTAAATCCACTGCCTAAGATAACTCCACACTCTGGGGAATTCCCGGAAGTAATTTCTAAGTCAGCATCCCGTAAAGCCAAAATAGCACTAGCAACCGCAATCTGGGAGTCCCGATCCATGCGCCTGATCTTCACAGGATTGATATAATCCTTGGGGTTGAAGTTAGTGACTTCTCCTCCCAGGTGAGACCTATATTTCGAGGTATCAAACCGGGTAATCTTCCCTATTCCCGATTTTCCCTCTTTAAGACTCTTTAAAAATGCTTCTTTCCCTATTCCATTGGGTGAGATTACTCCCAATCCAGTAATTACTACCCTATTCATTTCATTTCCTAAAGGGGTTTAAAATCGGAATGCGAAATGCGGAACGCGGAATGCGAAAGACGTTAAGCCCGTTTTGCCCGTTACGCCGGTTAGCCCGTAAAGAATAAAAAAGATTTAACTGGTTAACGGGTCTAACGAGTCAATGAGTCAACGGGTCAACGGGTCAACGCATCATGCATAACGTTTTTGCTCTTACTTCTCGTATTTCCCAAAAACAAGAACCGTATTATTTCCACCAAAGGCAAAGGAGTTTGAAAGGGCAACTCTTATCTCCTTTCTTCTCGCTTTATTCGGAACATAGTCTAGGTCACATTGAGGGTCCTTATTTTCATAATTTGCCGTAGGAGGTATCATATCATTTCTAATCGCTAAAGAAACCGCGACCGCCTCTATTCCTCCCGCAGCTCCTAAGCAGTGGCCTACCATGGATTTTGTAGAACTCACCGGTATTTGATAGGCCCTCTCCTTAAAGACCTCCTTTATGGCCCGGGTCTCTGTCTCATCGTTAAAGGGAGTGGCCGTTCCATGGGCATTAATATAATTAACATCTTCTGGCTTTACCCCCGCATCTCGCAAGGCCTCCCTTATCGCCCGAATAGCCCCTTTTCCTTTTGGATGGGGAGTAGTCATATGATAGGCATCTCCGCTTAAACCATATCCTAAAAACTCACAGTAGATTTTAGCACCCCTATTTTTAGCGTGTTCTAATTCCTCCAGGATGAGGATGCCCGCTGACTCTCCTAAGGAGAGGCCGGTTCTATTCTTATCGAACGGACGACATCTATCCTTATCTACCACCCTCATAGAGTTAAATCCCGAGTAGGTGAGCTGACAGAGGGCATCGCTTCCTCCGGTAATCATAATAGTCGCCTTACCATCCTTAACGAGATCAGCAGCATACCCAATGGAAGTAGCAGAAGAGGAGCAGGCAGTAACGATTGTGGAGCGTGGTCCCCTGAGGCCAAACTCTTTGGCAATATAATCGGTAGTAACGCATGGTGGATGGGAGATTAGTAAAGAGGGCCTTGCTTTCTTTGGTTCTTTGGTAAGAAGGGCTCTATGATATTCCTCTGCCTCGAACATCCCTCCTGCCCCAGCTCCAAGGAGGACACCGATCTTTTCTTTACTCTCCTTTTCTAAATCGATCTCAGAATCCCCTATCGCCTCCTGGGCCGCAATTATTCCCATTCTATCCGTCCGGGACATTCGTTTTAGTTTCTTAGAAGAAATATATTTTTCTGGATGGAAGTCTTTTACTTGGGCACCAGTCTGGGTCCGATGCTCCTTGGTATCGAAGAGAGCTATCTTATTGATCCCGCACTTCCCTTCAATGAGATTCTTCCAGTATTCCTCTTTATTCTTACCAATGGCACATACTGCTCCCAAGCCAGTTATAACTACTCTATTCATTCTCACTCCACATTCTTTCAGTTACTACGCTTCGCTGTTACTAATAGTTACTACATCCCGTTGTAAACGGGACTGTTACTAACAGTTGCCTTTGTAACTTCTAGTAACTGATAGTAACCCCTGTCTGCCGGTAGGCAGGCTTAGTAACCGTTAGTAACCTTTTTTTCCTTTTGTAAAGACCAATTCTCCTTGAGCACAGACTTTTTCATCTACCCTTGCTTCTCCCTTAACCTTGAAGAGATTGGCCAATTTCTGAACAATCTCTACTTTAATCTCTAATCGGTCTCCAGGTCTGACCGGTCGTTTGAACTTAATCTCCTTTATTCCTGCTAAATATCCTATTTTCTCTTCTGGCTTTACTTCCTTTTCAATCGTCTCGCTTCCCACAACAATGGCCGCTACCTGGGCCATAGCTTCTATAATAAGCACTCCGGGCATGATGGGCTCCTCCGGGAAGTGGCCTGAGAAGAACTCCTCATTGATAGTAACATTCTTTATCCCTGTTCCTTTTTTACCCGGCTCAAGGTTGATGACCTTATCCACCAATAAAAAAGGGTAGCGATGAATGAGAATCTTTTGAATCTGGTCAATATTTAGAGTCTCCATTTAATCCTCCCTCGTTATACGTTGAAGGGTTGCGCGACTCGTTTCGTCTTACGTTGTTCGGTTGCGTTTGTCTACGAAAAACGTTTGACGATTGCCGTAACGAGCTTCGCAACCGCAACCGATTACCGATCACCTGATAACCTGATGACCTGTTTCCTCACCCTTCCTCACCCTTCTTCTTTTTGACGTATTCCACTAAAGTATTCACTGAAGCAAATATTTCTTTTCCCACCTCTTCGTCCTTAACTTTGATTCCAAACTCCTGCTCCAGACCAACCACCAGTTCCAGAGCATCTATGGAATCAAGCCCCAGACCAGTTCCAAATAAGGGAGCAGTGCTATCAATCTCTTCAGGTTTTATTTCTAACTTCAATCTCTTAACAATGAGTTCCTTAATCTTACTTTGTAAATCTTCAGTCAATTTCTCCCTCCTTCATACACAGATACTCACAGATTGGTTACAGATTTACACAGATCACAGATAGTATCTGCGGTCATCTGCGCCTGCCTCGTCGGCAGACAGGTTTTGATCTGCGGTCATCTGC
>JAHIPW010000173.1 GCA_018903055.1 bacterium | reverse complement strand
CCTTTAGTATCTCTTCCTGCCTTTGCTCATTAAACATCTCGAACCTCCTGCTCAATCACGCTCATTTGGCCAAATTTTTAATAAATCATATAATATCACATATATATTCTGTAGTCAAATTAAAACAAAAGCCCCCCAAAAAAATAGGGGCTAAGATTTTTAAGGGCGAGGCAATCTATGCTCAACCCCGTTAGATAGCAAAAACATTTTATGCCGCTCGCCCCGTTAGAGAAGAATTCTCTAACGGGGTAAAAAATCCTCCGATGTTTATCGGAGTCACCCCCGCTTTTTTCCGGAAAGGGCGTCTTATTTCTAACGGAGCAGGTCGAACAAGAACTGCTTCAAATCTTTATCTTTCCAGATAGGTTTTGGCTTCACCTATCGTATAAATCGAGCCGGTAATGAGAATTATATCTTTACTTTTTGCATAAGAAATAGCTTGTTTAGTCGCTTGAGAGACTTTTTCTTTAATTACTATTGAATCTGAATATTTCTTTGCTATTTCGACTATCTCTTCTGGTTCTGCTGCCCGAGGAGTCTGGGGTCTGGTAATGATTATCCGAGAGGCTAAGGGTGCTAACTGAGCTAGAATTCCTTTAATGTCCTTATCTTTCAGGATGCCCAGAACGAGGATTAATCTTCTATAATTAAAAGAACTTCTAATAGCTTCCCTTAAGGCTTCTGCTCCTGCTACATTATGGGCACCATCCAGAATCACGGTGAACGGTGAACGGTTAACGGTTAACGGTTTTATTTCCAGGCGGCCGGGCCAAGTAGTCTTTGCTAAGCCTTTTTTGATTTGTTCTTTAGTAATTGAAGTTTGAGGCTGGAGAAGATCTATTGCCCCTATAGCACAAGCAGCATTCAACAATTGATGCCTACCCAGAAGAGAAATCTTCAGATTCTCATATCTGTCATAGATGCCCTGATAGTTAAATTCCTGATTTCGAAGATGCTGGATACCTTGCCCCGCCCATCTGGATGGGCGGGGTGAAGATGCTGGATGCTGGATTAAACAAGGATCGAGGATCAAGGATCGAGGATCAATTCTTATTTCCTTGCCTATCCTATATAGCCTCGCCTTTCTCTCTCGACAAGTATCCTCTATTACTCTTGATGCTTCCCTCTTCTTCTCTGCAGTAACAACCGGTATTCCCTCCTTGATAATCCCACATTTTTCATAAGCGATTTTCCTAAGGCTTTTTCCCAGATATTCTGTATGTTCGAAGTCCACATTAGTAATCACTGAGACCAAGGGTCTGGTGATATTGGTGGCATCCAATCTTCCTCCCATTCCCACCTCTAAAATAGTAAAATCTACCCTTTGATCTGCAAAATACTTCAAGGCTATGGCAGTAGTTATTTCGAAAAAAGTAGGCTGAAAATCTGGATCCTGGATTCTGGATCCTCGATCCTGGTTCTTCCCTTTGATTTTTTCCTTCAAATTGTTACTTGTTACTTGTAACTTGTTACTTATGACTTGAGTTAATCTGGCTAATTCTCTCTTTGAGATTAAACCCTGAATAGTTCTTATCCTTTCCCTGAAGTCAATTAGGTGGGGGGAGGTATAGAGTCCCACGTTATAGCCCGCCTCTTTTAGGATATAAAAAAGAAAGGCTCCTACGGAGCCTTTGCCATTCGTCCCTCCAATATGAATGACTCTTAATCTTTCTTGCGGATTTCCCAGTAATTTAAGGAGTCTTCTTATATTCCTTAATCCTAACCTTATTCCAAACCTCTGAAAACCCTCCAGATATTTAAGCGCCTCTTTATAATTCATAACGACTTTTGGTCCCTAAAAAGGAATAAGCGGGTGACTCGGCAGACCTCTGTGAGCGGGAGGATCCACACCGGGCGGAGGGGCCCGCGAACGGAGAATGCCGAGGCAGGACCCGCTTTAGTAACAGGCTTGGGCTAACCTCTCAACAAAGTCTCCTACTTTCTTCACCAAGTCTTTACTCTCCGGATTCTTTTCAATCACAGAGACAATGGCGCTCCCTACCACCACCCCATTAGCATATCTTCTTATCTTTCTTATGTGCTCTGGCTTCGATATCCCAAAGCCCACCGCAATGGGCACCTTAGTGAGCCTCTTCAATCTCCTGAGGGAAGAGACAAGGCCTTCTGCCAACTCTTCCCTTGTCCCAGTCACCCCGGTTAAAGAGACATAGTAGATAAACCCTCTCGTTTCTTTAGCAATTAACTTTAGTCTTTCAGGAGAACTGGTGGGAGAGGCTAGAAAAATGGTATTCAAATTACTCCTTCTGGCATATTTCTTTAATTCACTCGCCTCTTCAATCGGCAAGTCAGCAGCAATTACCCCATCCACTCCGCTTCTTCTAGCCTGGGTAACAAATCTCTCTATTCCATAATTATGAAGCAGGTTATAATATGTCATTAAGACTATGGGAACTTCTGTCTTTTTTCTCAAATCTTTAACCAGTTTCAGGGTATCATTTAAGGAAGTCTTATGCTTCAAGGACCTAATATCTGCCTTCTGAATGGTAGGACCATCTGCAATGGGATCACTAAAAGGTACTCCCAACTCAATAATATCCGCTCCTCTTCTTTCCATTTCCAGAACCAGTTCCTTAGTAGTTTTAAGGTTCGGATCACCAGCAGTAATAAAAGGAATGAGTGCTGTCTTTTTTCTCTTTTTTAGTTCTTTAAACTTAGCTTCTATCCTATTCATCCTTGCCCCACTATTTTCATTTTGCATTGCTAATTTTGCACTTTGCATTTTACATTGATTCTTTTCTTTCCCCGTTTCTCCGTTTCACCCCTTCTCCGATTCTCACTTTCTCACTTTCTTATAGTTTCACTCCCAGAACTTCTGCTACGATGTGGACGTCCTTGTCTCCCCGTCCGGAAAGGTTAATAACGATTATCTTGTTTTTCGAGAGTTTTGGGGCCAATTTGACCACATAAGCCAAAGCATGGGCGCTCTCTAAGGCAGGAGTAATCCCTTCTGTCTGGGCGAGCAGAAGAAAGGCCTTTAAAGCCTCTTTATCTGTAATGGGGGCATACTTCGCTCTCCCCGTCCTTTTATAAAAAGAGTGTTCTGGTCCCACCCCAGGATAGTCTAACCCGGGAGCAATGGAATGGGTTTCTTTAACCTGGCCATCTCTATTCTGTAATAAGTAACTCTTGCTCCCATGTAAGACCCCTACACTCCCTGCCAAGAGGGGTGAGGAGTGCCTTCCCGTCCTTATTCCTCTTCCTGCGGCCTCAATCCCGATGAACTTCACCTTTTTATTCCTATAAAAAGGATGAAAGAGGCCCAAGGAATTGCTTCCTCCTCCTACGCAGGCCACTAAATAATCAGGTAGCCTTCCCTCTTGTTTTAATATCTGCTCTTTCGTCTCCTTCCCAATAACGGATTGGAAGTCCCTCACCATCATGGGATAAGGATGGGGGCCTACCGTAGAGCCTAAGAGATAATGGGTGGTTCTGATATTCGTCACCCAGTCCCTCAGGGCCTCGTTTATGGCGTCCTTTAAGGTTTTTGAGCCGCTCTTTACCGCTATTACCTTAGACCCCAATAATTTCATCCGGAAGACATTCAGGGATTGGCGCCTGATATCCTCTGTTCCCATATAAATCTCGCACTCTAAGCCCAATAGAGCAGCAGCCACCGCTGTTGCCACCCCATGCTGGCCAGCACCGGTCTCGGCAATGACCCTCTTCTTGCCCATTTGCTTAGCAAGGAGTCCCTGACCAAGGGTATTATTGATCTTATGGGCTCCGGTATGGCAGAGGTCCTCTCTCTTAAGATAGACTCTTGCACCACCTAATTTTTTAGTTAACTTTTGAGCAAAGTATAAGGGGGTCGGTCTTCCCGCATATTGGGAAAGATAATACTT
>JAHIPW010000172.1 GCA_018903055.1 bacterium | reverse complement strand
GAAAGAATTTCTCAAGTTTCAGAGAAGAATGGCGAGGAGGGGGGGGGTTGTGGTAGAAGGAAGGGACATCGGAACCGTGGTCCTTCCTGAAGCAGATAAGAAGTTCTACATAGATGCCTCTTTAGAGGAAAGGACAAAGAGGAAGTGTAAGGAATTTCAAGAGAAAGGCTACCGGGCTGTTTTCTCTAAAGTCTTGAAGGAGACCGGGGGGAGGGATCTGGCGGATATGACAAGAGAGGCAGGTCCCCTAAAGAAAGCCACCGATGCCATCAGGATCGATACCACAGATCTTACCATTGAAGAAGGCATAGAAATGGTTTTAAGAGAGATCAGGAGGAGGGAAAAGAAGTGGATTCTCTATTCCATTATTCATTCTGTAGGAAGGTGGTTCTTCAAGTTTCTTTTCAGATTAGAGGTTAGAGGAAAGGAAAATATATTAAAAGAGGGACCAGTTATCTTGGCCTCAAATCACCTGAGTTTCCTTGACCCTCTTCTCATAGGCGTTTCCTCTCGTAGAAGACTCCATTACATGACGCTATCGGTAGTCTTTAAACTTTTTTTCATCGGCAGGCTTGTTAAAAAGCTAGGCACCTTTCCGGTAAAGAGGCAAGGCACGAATATAGAGGCCACAAAAAAGGCTCTGGAAATTTTAAAGAGAGGAGAAGTCTTGCTTATTTTCATTGAGGGAAGAAGGAGCCCAAGCGGTGATTTTCTCGAACCAAAGCCAGGAGTAGGAATGCTGGCCTACAAATCCAGGGCAGCAGTGATTCCTACTCTCATCATTGGTTCTAATCGTGCTCTTCCCTTCAATGGTAAATTCATTCGACCAAGAAAGATAAAAATCTCTTTTGGTAAACCCTTAACCATTGAGAAATTCTCTCATCTCAAGCCCAAAGAAGTCTATCAGGTAATGAGTGATGAGATCATGAATAGAATAAAGAAAATGCAAAGAGAATGAAAGTGATCGTTGCCCGGGGGTCGGGTTTCTGTTTTGGAGTGAAGAGAGCCCTGGAGATAGTAGAGAAGGCACTCAGGGAAGAGAGGGGGCCATTCTACACCCTGGGTCCCCTAATTCATAATCCCCAGGTGGTAGAGAAGTTATCCCAAAAAGGGCTTAAGATAATAGATAATTTAAAAGGAATTAAGGAAGGGACTTTCATCATTCGTTCTCATGGATTGCCTCGGGCCACCATTGAGCTGGCCAGGAAAAAAGGATTGAGGATTATCGATGCCACCTGTCCCTATGTAAAGCGGGCCCAGGAAAGGGCCAGGGAATTAGAGGCCGGGGGTTATCAGCTGGTGATTGTAGGAGATAGGGACCATCCAGAGGTAAAGAGCATGGCTTCGGAAAAGAGTATCATACTTCAGAGGCCTTCCCAGGTAGAGAAAATAGAATCTTACCCCAGAATGGGAGTGGTGGCCCAGACCACTCAATCCCTGGAGAATTTCAAAGGGGTTGTCAAGAGATTGGGAAAGAAGGCGGAGGAACTCAAGGTTTGTGCCACTATCTGTAGTGCCGTATCCAGACAACAACGCTCTACCAGAAAGTTGGCCAAGCAGGCGGATTTGGTGCTCATCATCGGAGGCCGGAATAGTGCCAATACTAAGAGACTATTCCAGATCAGTAAAGGATTCACCGAGACCCATCACATCGAGAGATTATCCGAAATAGATCCCAGCTGGCTAAAAAATAAAAAAATGGTTGGAATTAGTGCTGGAGCCTCTACTCCAAAATGGTTAATAAATGAGGTGGCAAGAGAGGTAAAGGGGTTATGACAACTAAGAAAGAATTAAAGCAACTATATGAGGAATCCTTTGCCAGAGAATCTATTCGACAAAATCAGATAGTAGAGGGAAGAGTCATTCAGGTGGAAGATGAGGGAGTTTTAATCGATATCGGATATAAGGTAGAGGGTATCATTCCCAGAAGGGAGTTTAGAGAACCTCCCAAGGCGGGAGAAAAGATTTCAGCCTACGTTGTAAAGAGAGGGGGGGGAGAAGGGCTTATTCTCCTCTCTAAAAAGAGGGCGGAAGAGACCATCATCTGGCAGAAATTGAGTGAGGCCTATGAAAAACAGAAATTATTAGAGGGCACTGTCAGGAAAAAGGTTAAGGGAGGACTCATGGTCGATGTTGGCGGGGAAGGATTCCTTCCTGGCTCCCATCTGGATCTCTTTCCCCGATATAATCTGGAAGAGTTTATTGGAAAAAAGATTAAGGTAAGG
>JAHIPW010000171.1 GCA_018903055.1 bacterium | reverse complement strand
TTCTATCGCTCCCTGGGCGATGTATTCGGCCAGATTCCCACAGGTAATGAGTCTATCTATTCCTGAATGAGCAACATATATTCCAGTCTCTTTGTGGGCCAGAAGAGCCCTTTCTCCCAGTTCTAACATATCTCCCGCTACTATTATCTTCCTCCCCTTTGGGGAGAGGCCCCTTAAGGTCTCGATGGCGGCGATAAAAGACTTGGGAGAGGCGTTGTAGGTATCGTCGAGAATGGTAAAGCCCCTCATCTTGATTATCCTCATCCTTCCCGCCAGGGGCGGGAACTGGGATAGCCCCTCTTGGATCATCTTTCTCTTCATACCTAAGGCATGGGCAGCGGAGGTGGCTGCCAGGGCATTATATATATTGTGACAACCGAGACATCGCAGTCGAAGGGGGAAGGTCTCCTTCCCTATCCTTAAGATAAACCTCATCCCCTCCTCTCTTAGGTTCTCAATTCTCTGGGCCCTGACCTGGGCCCTTCTCCTTATGCCATAGGTGATTATCCTTGCCTTTATTCCCTTCCTCATCTCCCTTACGTAGGGGTCATCAATATTGAGGATGGCTACATCATCCTTCCCTAGGGCATAGACCAGCTCGGCCTCTGCCCGGGCCACCCTCTGGATATTGCCCAGATACTGCAAATGAACCTCTCCCACATTGGTCATCACCCCGATCTTAGGAGAGGAGATTCTGGTGAGTCTTTCGATCTCCCCTAAGGCACTCATCCCCAGCTCTAAGACGGCAACCTCATGCTCTCGGGAAAGGCGGAATAGGGTAAGAGGAACTCCGACCTCATTATTGAAGTTCCCTTGAGTCTTTAAGACAGCGCGCTCTAAAGAGAGGATGGAGGCAATCATATCCTTGGTGGTCGTCTTGCCCGTTGACCCGGTCACAGCAATTACTGGTAGAGTGAACTTCTCCCGGTAATATTTAGCAATCTGACCCAAGGCCCTGAGGGTATCTCTTACCAAGATGGTGATCGGTGATCGCCCGCCAGAGGCGAGGTCTCGCCCCTCTGGGGCGGAGTGATCGGTGATCGGTGATTGAGAGACTAAAATTCCAGAGGTGCCTTTTTTAATCGCTTCCTGGACGAAGTCATGGCCATCATATCTCGGTCCCTTTAAGGCGATGAATAGCTCATTCTTCTCTATCTTGCGGCTATCAGTAGAGATTCCGGAGATTTTTCCCTTTGGGTTCCCCTGGATCAACCTTCCTCCAGTAGCTTTTACTAATTCACTTACTTTTAGCTTCTCCATCTCTCCTGCTTACTTTCATTTTATATTGAACATTGAACAGGTAACAATGAAAACAGTTGACAGAAATCTGCCCGCCCCGCTTCGCGGAGCGAGGCCGGGGAAAACAGTAGCGAAATTGGAAAACTGAAATCAGTATTTTCCCGTTCTCTGTTTTCTGTTTTCCCTACCGATTTCTATTTTCTGACAACCGATTTCTGATCCTTCAATATCCTTCTAACAACTTCTCGATCATCGAAGGGGAGAACCTGGGTCCCAATGATCTGGGTGGTTTCATGCCCCTTTCCTGCGATTAAGACTAGGTCGCCCGGGGCGGCCTCTTCTATTGCCTTCCTAATGGCCTCCTTCCGATCGAGAATGATGGTATATCTACCGTCCTCCCTCTTCATTCCTACCTCAATGCCTGAGACGATACTCAGGGGCTCCTCACTACGCGGATTATCATTGGTAATTATAGTATAGTTGCTATACTTCGCTGATACCTCACCCATTAAGGGTCTCTTCGATCTATCCCGATCCCCTCCACAACCAAAGACCAAGATTACCCTTCCCTTTGTCAAATCCCGACAGGTGGAGAGCACCTTCCCTAAAGCATCGTCCGTATGGGCATAGTCAACGATCACCGAAAAATCCTGGCCTTCATCAATTTTTTCAAATCTTCCTGGTATATTCCCTACCTTCTCCAGGCCTTTCTTAATGGCAGAGGGGGGAATTTTTAGAAGAAAGGCAACCGCGATAGCAGCCAGGGCATTGTAGATGTTATGCCTTCCAGGAAGGGGGAGGTCGATATCCAGCTCCCAGCCCGGGGTCTGCACCTTAAAACTACTCCCTTTTAGACTTAAATCTATCCTCCTTGCCCTGATATCTGCTTTTTTTTCTATTCCATAGGTCAAGATAGGGCAAAGGGTCCTCTCTCTTATGTAGCTACCCTTTAGATCATCAATGTTTATAACGGCCAAGGCTTTCTTCGCTAGCCCAGTGAAGAGCCTGGTCTTTACTTCTAAGTAATTCTCTACTGTCTGATGGAAGTCGAGATGATCAATGGAAAGATTGGTAAAGACCGCTATGGAGAACTTCACCCCTTCAATGCGGGAAAGTTCCAAAGCATGGCTTGAGACCTCCATCACTGCATATTTGATTTTCTTCTCTACCAGGTAGGCGAGCATGGACTGAAGGTCGAGTGACTCCGGAGTAGTGATCTGGGCGGGGATGGTTTTACTGCCTATCTTGTGGGCAATGGTCCCCAGGAGACCGCAGGGTCTCTTATCTGCGGTCAAAATGGCCTCGATAAGATAGGAGGTGGTGGTCTTTCCATTGGTGCCCGTAATTCCGATGAGTCTAATTTTCCTTGAGGGGTGATGATAGAATCTATCTGCCAGAAGGGCCAGGGCCTTCCTGGCATTTGGCACTCGAATCCCGGTTATTCCCTCTCCTAAAGGAATCTTTTTCTCCATGACTACTGTTCGTACTCCCCTGAGAAGGGCTTCGTTTATGAAGCGGTGACCATCAGCCCGGAAGCCGGGAATAGCAACAAAAAGCGAATTTCTCTTCGCTTTTTTCGAATTATAGGCAATCTCTTCAATCTCTATATCTTGGGGGCCACAGACCTCCTTTTCTTTTAGAGCATCCAATAACTGGCTTAATTGAACCATCTCGCCCTCGCTTCGCTCGGGAGTGAACAGTTTACAGTGTACAGTTAAAACTGGTTACTACAAACTTTGCCGTTCAGTGTTTAACCCTACCGGGATGCAAACCAGACGGTACACTCCTTGATTCCTTCTAAAGGACTCTCGGGTGGTGGGTCATGTCTCATCACTTGACCGCTGCCAATGAAGTTTGGCTTCAGATCATAATTACTCAAGATGCGAAATGTTTCTCTCATACTCTTTTCATTTAGGTCCGGCATCTTTTCTCTGCTTTCAATCTCGATCTCTTGTACTCTTAGATCCATATCAGAGAGGCTCACCCTTATAATCTCCCCCGTAGGACTCTTCCCGGGAGGGACGTTCAGGTAGCGAAGGGTCCTCTGGGCCACTTCCTTGAAGACTGGAGCAGCAATCAGACCTCCATAGCGAACCATTCTTCCTTCATAGGGGAGGCCCTTCGGCTCATCGACCACTACCAAAATGAGAATCCTGGGATCATCGGCTGGAACCCAGCCGAGGAAGGTGGCCGTCGTCTTATCCTGGCTATACTTCTTGGTTTTAGGGTCTATCTTCTGGGCGGTGCCCGTCTTTCCTGCTACTTCATAACCCGGAACCTGGGCCCTGGTGCCCGTACCCTTAAGTGTCACCCCTTTGAGGATATCGGTGAGCCTATAGGCCGTCTCCTGGGAGATGACTCGCCGAATAGAGGTGGGCTCAAACTCCTTTACTACCCTACCCTCCTTGGAGACAACGGCCTTTACTACCCGGGGTCTCACCAAGACACCCCCATTGGCTATGGCGCTGGCAGCAGTAGCGAGCTGAATAGCGGTGACCGAGATCTCCTGGCCGATGGGTAAGGCAGCCATAGAGAGGTCTGACCATTCCCTTGGTTTCCTCAAAATTCCCCTCACTTCCCCCGGAAGGTCGACTCCCGTCAGGGAGCCGAAACCAAAGGAACGCAGGTATTCATAGAGCTTTAAAGGGCCCAGCCTCTGACCAAGCTTAATGGTTCCTATATTGGAGGATTTCTCTATCACTTCCGAAAAAGTAAGCCACTCATACTTATTGATGTCGTGGACCACATGGTCTTTAGAGACGCGCAGGACGCCGTTCTCACAGTAGAACCTATCTTCATATTTTACCACATCCTCTGCCAGGGCAGCGGCAGCAGTAACGATCTTTAATGACGAGCCAGGCTCAAAGAGATCAGTTACTGCCTGGTTGCGCCATATATAAGAGGGATAGTCCTCAAATCTATTGAGGTCGTAGGAGGGCTGATTGGCCAGGGCCAGCACCTCACCCGTCTTGGGATCCATGACGATGATGGTGGCACTCCTTGCTCCTTGTTCCTTATAGACCTTCTCCAGTTCCCTCTCCGCAATATGCTGGATGGACTCGTCTATGGTGAGAATAATATCATAGCCGCCAGAGGGAGGATAGAAGCGATACTCTCCGGATAAGACACTCCTTCCCCGAGCATCGCGGGTACTCAAGATCCAGCCCGGTGTCCCCTTAATATACTGATTATAGAGAAGCTCTATTCCTTCCAGGCCCTGGTCATCAAGTCCGGCAAAACCCAACAGGTGACAGGCGAAAGATCCTTTGGGATAGAGGCGTTTACTCTCTTCTGTTAAGCCAATTCCCTCGATGTTAAGCCCTTTAATCTCTTCTGCCAAATCTTTCGGTATCTTCCTCGCCAGCCAGACAAAGTTTTTCTCTCTATTAAGTTTCTCTAAGATTGGGGAGGGATTCTTCTTCAAAATTAAGGAGAGTTTTTCTGCTATTTTCTCTTTATTTTCTATTTCTTTCGGGCGAGCATAGAGAGAATTTAAGGAAAGACTTATTGCTAACTTGCGCATCCTCCTATCATAGATTATCCCTCGCTGGGGCTCGATCTTGATGGGCTTCCATCGGTTCTGGGCCTTCCCTTGTAGTTCCGGTGATCTAACTATCTGGAGATAGGCAAGGCGAATAGTTAAAGTAAGAAGAAAGGCAAAGAGAAAGAAGAAGATCAGACTGGCCCGAATTCTCTGGCCCTTTTCAAACATTCTACCCTCGCTTTCTCACTTTTTCACTTTCTCACTTCTCCCTGTTTTTCCCTAAGAGGAGTGATATCCAAGAGAATGATCTCGCCCTCCTTTGATAATTCAAGACCCAGACGAGATCGAGCGATCTCTTCTATCCTTCCCAGAGATCTTAGGCGCGAAACTTTAATCTCTATTTCTCGATTCCTATCCATTAGGGCCTTTCTCTCTTTCTCTTTCTTCCCCAATTCATAACCGAGCTCTTTAATCCGGAGGTGCTGCCAGAGATAGAAGAAGATGAGGGATACGATGAGTAAGGTGTGGCCAAGATATATGAGGAGCCCTTTAATCCTAAATCTTACCCTCTTCTTCTGGGAAAGACCGGGAATCTCGTAATAGCCCCTCTGTAATATCCTTCCCATATTACCCTCGCTTCGCCCTTCGTCGCTTCGCTCCTCAGGACTGGGCGATCCTGAGTATAGCGAAGGATCTCGCTCGGGAGTGAACAGTGAAATTATAGATTATCAGAACATCTGGTTTTGCAAAAAATCCGACATAAGCGGTATTTATTTGCTCCAATTAGGGCTACTATAACCTCCTTTAGTAGTGATAGGATAAATTTCTCTACTAAAAATGTCAAGCATATAAAGGTTAGAAGAATAGTCTTTGGTTAGCGTAAAGACCAGGTGACGACCGTCAGGAGCAAAGGATGGGTCCTCTTTATTTCCCGGACCCGAAGTCAGACAGAAACTATCGCCACTCTTCATCTCCAAGAGAAAGATTTCTATCTGATTACTTACTCGTGAAGCATAGGCAAGATAATCTCCGGAAGGAGAGATGGCGGGAGAGGTATTATAAGAACCTTCAAAGGTCATTCTTTTTAAGGAATTATCTTTTAGGTTGAGTCGGTAAATCTGTGGGGAACCTGAGCGATCAGAGACAAAGATAATACTGTTACCGTCAGGTAGAAAGATAGAGGAAGTATCAATGGCTTGATTTCTGGTTAACCTTTCCAATTTGCGGTTAGCTAAAATTAAAAGATATATTTCTGGATTGCCGTCCTTGCTTAAAGTAAGAAGAATATGCTTCCCGTCTAGACTGAAGGAAGAGGCACTATTTAAACCGGGGTAGGAAGCAACAATCTCCCTTTTGCCGGTATTAAGATGATGTAAGATAACCTCTGGCCAGTAGCGCAGATAACTGGTATAGAGGAGAGAAGCATTGTCCGGTGAAAATCTGGGGAAAAGGTTCAAACTGTAGTCAGTAGTAATCAACCTTTCATTTGCTCCATCATAATCGAAAAGTACAATCTCTTTCCTTTTTTCCGTCTGGTAATTAGCTACAATTTTGCTAAGCGCTATTCCCTTTTTACCGGTAAGCCTTTCCACTACTTGATTAGCCAACCTGTGAGCTAGCCTCCGTTCATCCCCATCCCTTCCTTTTAGGAGATAAAAGGGAGAGGTTTGGTTAATAGAGAAGAGGCTTACTTCGGCAACTATCTCCTCTTTTATCTGCTGACATTCCCCTTTTAAGATAATCTCTGCTTCTTCCTGGGAAGTAAGCTTAAAATAACCGCTCCTTTCCAAATCTGAAGCAAGAACTTGAGTAACCTCTTTTCCCTCTAAAGAAATATTTATCCTGATCTTTGGCGCTACCTCTTTAGTAACTTCTAAGTAGACCTCCTGGCAAAAAAGTGCACCAGGGTATAAAACGCAAATCCCGATAACCAATGAACAAATCCCAATGATAAAAGGAAAACTTTGCTTTAGTGACATCTGATTTTTCATCTTATATTCCTAAAGAGCTTTAAATGTCACGATTATCTGCAGTTCTTCCTTATCCCAAATAGAAGGCAAAGGAGGCAAATCTACTATATCTTCGATAGCCCTAAAGGCTGAGTGGTCAAAACTGGGAAAGTCCGAACTCTTCTTAATCAAGATATTCTTCACCTTTCCCTCTCTGGTGAGAGAAAAGGATAAGATAACCTCTTTATCGGTACTTAAAGAGCCGGCGGGCGGTTGCCAAGCTTCTGTAATCCTCTTCTCTAAAAGGGTAAAATACCAACCAAAGACAAACCCGGCTTCGGAAATTACTGTAGCCTCGACTCCTGCTTCGGAGATTCTGGCAGATGCCTCTTCTAAAGAGAGACTCTCTTTAGTTACTTCTTTTTCTGTCTTCTCTTCTCTATATTCTAACTTTTGACCCTTGGCCTCAATCTCCTTTAATCTCTCCTCAACCCTTTTCCCCAGGATTATCTCTATACCCTTCTCTTCTTCAATCGGAGGTACTTTCTTCTCTAAAACTTTACTCTTCTCTTCTCTCTTTTTGGACAAAGAAGTATCTAGGGGAGATGATGCCCTTCCCAGAGAAATTAAAAAGACCGGCCTTATCTTCTCTGGTAAATGAGGTCTTGCCCAGGGTGAAAAGAAGAGTAAAAGACCGGCTAAAAGATGGAGAGAAAAGGAAAGGGTAAGACTTCTCATTTTTTACTATTTCTCTTTAGGCAGAGTGGCCAGTCCTATGGAAGAAAAGCCAGATTCCCGGCTGACATCGATCACTTCTATTACTTTTTCATAACGAACACCTTTGTCTGCCCGAATAATTATCTCGGCCGTAGGTTCCTGAAGGTAAAGAGCAGAAAGCCTCTTTTTTATCTGAGAGATTGATAAGGGAACCCCTCTTAAATAGATATTTCCCTTTTGGTCAATCTCAATAATCGTTCTCTCCTTAAGGGGAAAACTCTCCCCGCTTGCCTTGGGCAAATTAAGGGATAGACCCTGGCTAATAAAAGGCGAGATGATTACAAAGATAATCAAGAGGGTAAGAGCAATATCCACCAGTGCGGTAATATTAATCTCGCTTAGGGGGAAGGAAATCGTTCTATGCTTCTTCACTCTCTCTCCAGAGATAAGAAATGAAGAACGGTAGAAAAATAGTTATAAAAGAAAAGGGCCGGAATCGCTACCAATAATCCAGCAACCGTGGTCAAAAGAGCCTGGGCTATTCCGGGAGCAATAACTTCCAGTCCTCCGCCTACATTCCAATGGAGACGGGAAAAGATAAGAAGAATTCCCCAGACCGTTCCTAAAAGACCCAAAAAGGGACTAAGAGCGGTTATGGTAGCCAGAAGTGGTAGCCCTTTCTCTAACGATAAGAGTTCTCCATCGCTTACTCGTTTTTTTCTGGCCACTCTTCTTATGTGGTGAAAGTGAAATAGTTTCTGGAAGATAATCTTCCAGGAAATAAAGGAGAGGATAAAGAGGATAATGAGTATACCTCTACTAAACCAACCTATTAAATTAAGGGAAAGGAGCCAGCGAATCTCCATAGCGCCTCCTTTTTCTCCTTTTCACCCCCCTTCCCCTTTTCCGGGAATAATCAATCTCTGGCCAACAGATATCTTATTCGGATTAGAGATGTGATTAACTTTAAGAATCTCTTCCGGAGAAACCTTATATAGACTGGCAATGGCTGAGATGGTCTCCCCTTCCTTTACTATATGAAATTGGGGAGTAGAACCTTTCTTTACTCTTTCTATCTCCTTAATTAACCTTTCATTCTCTTTCTTAATCTCATCCAAGATTGCGGTTAATTTACTCTCGTACTTTTCGTTAAGCGTCTTGGTTAAATCTTTCATCTCGTTCAAAGAAAGGGATATTTCAGATATTCTTTTGCTATTCTCCTCAACATCTTTCTGGATCTTCTCTAGTTGAGAAGAGAAGCCCTTTTGCAAAGTGACTAATTCCTGACTGGCTTGATTACGAAAATTTTCTGCTTTTTCATCACTCTTCTCTATTCTGACCAAAAGGGCACTAATCGCTCCCTCATTTTCGGCTATCTTCTCCCCTAAACCAACCATCTCCTCGCTCAAAGAAGCATACTTCTTCCGCCAATCCTCCTCTTTTGTAGTTATTACT
>JAHIPW010000170.1 GCA_018903055.1 bacterium | reverse complement strand
CTTTACAAAGTTATGAATACCATGGTCTAACGGGGTTAATCATAACTCCTCCCCTAAATAAATTCAAAAATTAAATATCAAAAATTAAAATTCGGTGCAGGTAAGGAAAAAGGGGAAGTAGGTAAAAGGGGAAAATTATTTAGGGTTAAAAAAATAAAGAGCTTTTCCATTTTTCCACTTTTCCCTTTTTCCTTTGTTACACTTGTTTGGAACCACAGATTTCGGATTTTACTTTCTTTATAACTCTTCTCCTAGTCGGTATCTTACAAATCTTCTCACTACAATATTTTCCTTAAACTTGGCTATGATGGAATCTAGGTATTCCTTAACCGTTATCTTCTCATCTTTTATGAAGGGTTGCTCCAGAAGGCAGACCTCCCGGTAAAACTTCTCTAACTTGCCCTCAATAATTTTATCAATTACTCCTTTCGGCTTACCCTTTGCCCCTTCCCTATAGATTTCTTTCTCTTTTCTGATTACCTCTTCTGGCAACTCTTTTCGAACAATGTAGCTTGGATTCATGGCAGCAACCTGCATAGCAATATCCCTGGCCAGATTTTTGAACTCATCCGTTCTGGCCACAAAATCTGTCTGAGAGTTTATCTCTAATAAGACCCCGATTTTTCCTCCAGCATGAATATAGGAGTAGATGAGACCCTCCTTTGTTGCCTTGCCCACCAATCCTCTGGCGTGGGCCAAACCTTTCTTGCGTAATAGCTCCTTTGCCTTTTTTAAATCTCCTTTTGTCTCCAAAAGGGCGGCCTTACAATCCATAATGGGAGCTAAAGTAGTCTCCCTTAACTTCTTGACCTGGGCAGCATTAATCTTCACCCCTCTCCTTTTACTATTCACCCCGCACCTTTTTATATTCCTCTTTTTCCGTGTTCCTGTCAAAGGTGCTGGGTTCAATTCCTTCTCCTTGCTTAAAGGGGCGGGGTTCACTTTTTTTAATCCTTTTCTTCGTTATCTTCTTCGATTTCTGCTCTTCTTTCTTTTTCTTCCTTGCAGGCTTCTCTGCGCTCTCTGCGGTCTCTTTTGCGGTCTCTGCGCCTGCCTCGTCCCCGCCTGGCGGACGGACAGGGGCAGACAGGGTTGCAGTCTCTGCGCTCTCTGCGATCTCTGCGCCTGTAGGAATCTCTTCTTCTGCCTCTTTTAAAATTTCAGGCCTCCCCTCCAGGATAGCGTCCGCCATTTTGGTGCATATCAGAGTAATGGACCGAATGGCGTCATCATTCCCAGGAATGATATAATCTACTCCCGTAGGGTCACAGTTAGTGTCTACTAGGGCGACAACGGGTATCTTTATTTTATTGGCCTCCCTAAGAGCAATTCTTTCCTTATAGACATCGATCAGGATTAGGGCGCTGGGAAGACCGTCCATCCCTTTTATTCCACCCAGAGTACGTTCTAATTTCACCCTCTCTCTTGATTTCTTCAAGGCCTCCTTCTTGGTAAGGGATGAAAATCCTCCCTCTTTCTCTTGGGCCTCTAGTCTCTTTAAGTGTTCGATATTCTTCTTTATGGTCTGGAAGTTGGTGAGAGTCCCTCCTAACCATCTCTCAGTGACGTAGTACATCCCACAGCGCTTGGTCTGGCTAAGGATGGCATCCTTAGCCTGTCTCTTGGTCCCTACAAAGAGGAAACTCCCTCCCTCTTTTGCTAATCCCGTAACGAACTTATAGGCCTCCCCTAACTTCCTCAGAGTCTTGGCAAGATCAATGATATGAATGCCATTTCTCGCTCCAAAGATATAATCCTTCATCCTGGGATTCCATCTCTTGGTCTGATGGCCGAAATGCATCCCGGCCTCTAAGAGTTCTTTCATGGAAACTACTACCAATTTACACCCCCTTTAATCGTCATACGTTGAAGGGTTACGCTGCTCGTTTTATCTTGGGAAAACTGTAGCGAAATTCGAAAACAGTTGACAGAAATTTGAAAACTGTAGGGAAATCTGAAATTAGAAAACTGTTTTCCGTTTTCTCTACCGATTTCTGTTTTCTGACAACCGATTTCTATTTTCTATAGCCGATTACCGATAGCCGAAACGAGCCTCGCAACCGCCCCTCGCCGTTGGCTCGGGATACTTTCTCTCAATCCCGATGGGATCTGCGAGATCCCAGAGGGGCACTTTGGCGAGGTATCCTGAACGAAGTGAAGGGCAACCGATTGACGTAGTTTTTATCTATCTCTATTTGTGATAGTATATCATTCTTCTATCTTTTCTGCAACTATTTTTTTACCTTCTTACTATTCTTCATCTTGTATTGATCTCCGTTTCTCCGATTCACCATTTTACATTTGGTTAATATCAGTTAATAACGGTTAATATCGGTTAATAACAGTTACGCTCAAACACCCCTTGCCTCTCCGTTTCACTTTCTCCCTTCCAAGTCTCCGAACTCTCCCTCGGGGACCTCGAGTCCCCTCGGGACGAGAGACGAACTCCCAACTCCGAACTGTTAACTATTCACCGCTCACTTTCCCACTTTCCCACTATCATGCTCTGGGGTGCGCCTTATCATAGATCCTCTTCAGTCTCTCCGTTGTGAGATGGGTATAGACCTGAGTAGTAGATAGAGAAGTATGGCCCAATAATTCCTGAACACTACGCAAATCTGCTCCGGCATCCAGGAGATGAGTGGCAAAGGAATGTCTCAGGGTATGGGGGCTTATCTTCTGGGAAAGGGAGGCTTTCTTAACATACTTATCTAAAAGCCTCCTGATACTCCTTGCCGATATTCGAGCACCTGATTTATTCAAAAAGAGTCCCTTCTCCCCTTCCCCTGGATGGAGGGTCTCCCTTCTCTTTAGATATTTGTAGAGAGACTGGGTGGCCTCTCTCCCAAAGGGTACCAACCTCTCCTTCCTTCCCTTACCCCATACCTTGGCTACTCCTCCCAAGAGGTCAACATTATTCACATTCAGACCTACCAGTTCGCTCACCCTCATTCCTGTAGCATAGAGGAGTTCTAAGATGGCTCGATCACGCAGGCCCAGAATGCTCTTCTTGTCTGGAGATTCTAATAGCGTAAATATCTCCGAAAGCGCCAAAAACTTAGGAAGTCTCTTAGCGATTTTGGGAGTTCTCGTTCCCAGGGCAGGATTGATTTCCAGATCCTCCTCCCGACAGAGGAATCGGAAGAAGGAGCGCAGGGTGGCCAGCTTCCTTGCCATGGTAGTGTGAGAAAGCCCCCTCTTCTGTAAGGAAGCTAAGAAACGCCTAATGATTAGATGGTCAATATATCTTATCCTGAGAGGTATTTTTTCTTTCTTTAGAAAATTCAAAAAGTCATCAAGGTCACTTGAGTAACTCTTCAGGGTATGGGGAGAGACGTTCTTCTCTCCTTTTAGATAGTTGCTAAACTTGGTAATATATTCTTCCATCTAATCCTCGCTTTGCTTGTTAGAAATAGCAAGCATGAGGTTAATATCGGTTAAAATCGGTTACCTCATTAAAAAAGCAACTGTTATTAACTGTTGTTAACCACTATTAACTGATATTAACTATTTACTTTGAAGTTCACTGTAGGAGCATTCTTTATTGGCACACTTAATATATCTGCCTTTGCTCTTACTATATTTCTCAACTAAAAAAGAGTCGCATTCTGGGCAACTTTTACCTGTTGGCCTATCCCAGGAGAATAAGTTGCATTCCGGATAGTTGCTACAGCCATAGAAGGTCCTTCTTCTCTTGGTCCTCCTCTGGACTATCTCCCCATCACAACCCTTCTTGGGACAGTCTATTCCTATGGTGAGGGGTCGGGAATTCTTGCATTTAGGGAAGTTAGAACAGGATAAGAACTTTCCAAAGCGACCATGTTTTATGACCATGGGTGAGCCGCATTTCTCACAGATCTTATCCGTTTTCTCCTCAAGTTCCTTTTTTACATATCTCATCTCTTTCTGGGCTCGGGAGAGATCAGAGGCAAAAGGACCATAGAAGGAGCGTAAAAGATCTACCCAGTCCGCCTTTCCTTCCTCCACCTCATCCAACTTAGTCTCCAGGTAAGAGGTAAAGTTAACATTCAGGATATCGGGAAAACTCTTAATCAGCAGTTCAATAACCATCTCCCCTAAGGGAGTGGGATGGAAGTTTCCCTTATGACTTTCAACATAGTCCCGGCTCCTGATGACCTCCATGATGGAGGCATAGGTTGAAGGGCGACCGATCCCTTCCTCCTCTAAGGTCTTGATGAGGCTGGCCTCTGAAAACCGAGGGG
>JAHIPW010000169.1 GCA_018903055.1 bacterium | reverse complement strand
TCAATCCAAGATTTATGCCACTTCTCGGCTTCCTCGGGCCTTACAAAATATTCTATCTCCATCATTTCAAATTCCCGGCAACGAAAAGTAAAGTTTCCCGTGGTAATCTCGTTTCTGAAAGCCTTGCCGATCTGGGCAATACCAAAGGGGAGTTTGCGACGCGTACTATCTACGATATGGGAAAAATCGACGAAGATCCCTTGGGCGGTTTCTGGTCGGAGATAGAGCTCGGATTTCTTATCCTCTACCGAGCCAATATAGGTCTTAAACATCAGATTAAAATATTTTGGTTCACTTACTTCCCCACCGCACTCCGGGCACTTGCCCTCTTTAATCTCTTCCTGCTTAAATCTTTTCTGGCACTCTTTACAATCTACAAGCAAATCCTTGAAGGATGTCACATGACCAGAGGCCTTCCAAATATCGGGATGCATCAGGATGGCAGAATCCAGGCCCTCCATATCGTCCCTTTCGTAGACCACGCTCCGCCACCAGACTCTCTTCACATTATTCTTAAGTTCTACCCCTAACGGTCCATAGTCCCAGACACTGCTCAAGCCACCATAGATCTCGCTATCCTGATATACGAACCCCCGGCGTTTACATAAAGAGATTATCGTCTGCATATCAACGGTCATTTATAAAATCCTCCCACTATTTAGTTGATAAGTTTTTCTTGTTAACTTATTCCTGTATCGCTTCCAAGAAGTTCAAGGACTTTAACTTCTTTTCAATATGGTAAAGGATGGAGTTCTGGAGGACGGTCTTTAGTTCTTTTCTTGTTTCAGAAGAGGCTTTTTTAATTCCGGGATTTCTTAAAAAATTCTTCGTTTCTTCTGAAATTCTTATCCCATCCTGGGGATGATGGATACAGATTAGGCCCCCTAAGCCAGGATTGAATTTAAAGTTGTCCTTTAGTTCCTTCTTGCAGATAAGACAATTATCGAGATGAAACCCGAATCCTAAGATATCCAAGAGGCGGGTCTCAAAGGCACGAATGATGATTTCAGAGTCTTCTCTTCTTTCTAAAAAATGGAGTGCTTTCAAAAATAAATCAAAGAGAACCTCATTCTTCTCACTGGTAGAGACGGCATTTATCAATTCTGCTAAGTAGGCCCCATAAGCAACCTTCTTTATACTCTTTCTGATATTGGGAAAGGTCTCTTTTGCCTGGCACTCACTTAGAGTATATAAATCCTTATCTTCCCTTTCATAGAAGACGATAGTATGATGACTCAATATTTCTAAGGGGCTGAATTTTGACTTCTTTCTTCTTGCCCCTTTGGCTACCCCTCTTACCTTGCCAAAATCCTTAGTATAAAAAGTTACTATCTTTGAGGTCTCATGCCAGTCTGTGAAACCGAGAACGATACCCTGAGTCTTCTGGGGAGGCATCCTAAACCAGAAGGGTTAAAAGCATGGTGGCCAGGCCGAGATAGACGGCGATGGCAGCGACATCGATGATCGTGGTAATGAAGGGGCCGGCGGCCACTGCGGGATCAATATTCAGTCTCTTGAAAAGTGCCGGGAGTAGGGCTCCAAAGGTGGCGGCGACAGCCAGGGCAATGAACATGGCTATTCCCACTACAATGCCCAATAGCGGCTTTGCGTTTGGCCAGAATCGAGCAGCGATTCCAATCCCCAGACCACAGATGAGACCCAGAATCAGTCCCACGCTGATCTCTTTGAAGAGAAATTTCCGAATGACGTGAATGTCTATATGGCCGGTGGCTATCCCTCGGATTACGATGGTCGATGACTGGATGCCCACATTCCCTCCCATGCCCATAATGACAGGGATGAAACAGGCCAAGACAACCACCTGGCTTATGGCTTCTCTGAAGAACGTGATGACACCACCGGTAATTACTCCTCCCAAAAGACAGGCTAAGAGCCAGGGAAGTCTCATTCTGACTTTAGTAAAAATTGTCTTATCAAGATAGCCTGCTTCCCATAAGGCACCAGCCATCTTGTAGAAGTCCTCATTCGCTTCCTGCTGGACAACGTCAATGACATCGTCTACCGTAATCCTTCCCACCATCCTGCCTTCTCCATCTACTACGGGAAGAGCTAAGAGGTTATGTTGGGCTACTAACTTTGTAATCTCCTCCTGATCGGTGTTTATCTTGGTGGTGATGACATTGGAGGTCATGATATCGTTGAGAATAATCTCCTCTCTTTCCGGACTTATGGAAATAAGTCTCCTTAAGGGTAATACTCCGACCAGGCGCTCTTCTCTATCTATAACATAGACATGATGAATAGTTTCAATATTAACATTCTTGCGGATATATTCTAAGGCTTCTCTTACCTTAAGGTCTTGACTCAGAGTAACAAAGTCCGTGGTCATTATCCCACCAGCGGTCTTCTCATCATAGATTAAAAGCTTCTGAACCTCCTTTGCTTTCTTCTTATCCATAAGTTTAAGGATCTTATCTCTCTTCTTATGGGGTAGGACTCCTAAGACATCCGCCCCATCATCTGAAGCAGTGATATCTAAAATCTTCGCCAATCGAGCATTGTCCCAATCTTGTAGTATTCTGCTGATTACATGGATATCTACTTCGTGAAATAGGCCAGAGGCGCTTTCTACGCCCAGGAGACCGAAGACCGTCTTCCTCTCATCCTCATCCAGGCTCTTCATGGCCTCAGAGATGTCCCCGGGCCTCAAACTTTTTAGAAAGTCATGCAGGGGCCCCATCTCATTCTTCTTTAAATAACTCTGGATGGTTTTGAGTATCTTCTTGGTCATAGGATTTCCTTGTCATTAGTTAAACGGTCTACCTGTCTACCTGTCAGCCTGTCAGCCTGTCGACCGGTCAGACTGGTTAGGCTGGTTCGACTGGTCAGACTGATTAAACTTTGATCTTTTCTGCCAAATCGCCGACTAAGGGAATCTTGAATTTCTCTTCTCCCAGGGATTTAATAATCCCGATGAGCATCCCCGCCCAGCAGGCGATCCTTACTATCCAACCTAAGAATCGCACATAAGGAATTAAACAGATGATCCAGCCAGCAATAATACAGCCAAATAGTACCACTCCTTGCTTGGCGTGGAAGGCAACGAACTTATCCTCTTTCTTCCCAAAGAGAATAATGACGCTCAGAAGCCAGAGATAGGAAAGGGCAGCGAAGACCTTTCCCTCTTCAATCTCTTTTCCTTTCTCCTTCTTTTTTCCGCTTGGGGCGGATTTCCCTTTCTTTTTTGCCATAAATACCTCCTTAATACACGGATAATCACAGATTTTTTACGGATGGTCACGGATTAAATCCGTGCTAATCCGTGTTGTTATCCGTGCTAATCCGTGTTTATTTATTTGGGGATAGGAATCTGGCCACTCTTTAAGGCAGCAGCAATTGCTGCTAATACAGTAGAGGCAACTGCTCCGAAGAATATAATGAAGAGCACTCCAGATATTGCTCCTACGATTCCCGTTGCCATTCCGGCAATAGCAAATCCCCTGCTCCTGGAGTCCACTTTCCCCTTGGCAATGGCCTTCAACTCTATGGCTGCTAAGATGATGGCCACAATTCCCAGAACAAGACCCAGGCCGGGAATCATTCCCGGAAGAGGGATGGGAATGAAAAGGGGCAAGCTGCATATTCCTATCACCATAGAAGCGATGGACCTGCCACTAATTCCCGTCTTTTTGACCATTTTTAATCACCTCCCTAGACACAGATTCGGACACCCCGACAAGTGTCGGAGTCGGCTTGATTACGTCTGCTTGGCGGCAGGTAGGAATTCGCACCCCATACCATTCTGATAAATCGGAAGCTACAGGGCAGGCAAATCACAGATTCGTGTCGATTCCCCATAAAGTCGTCCGTCCGTCTTTGTCGGACGGACTCCCACGGGGCAGGCGTGTTTTAGTATTCGCGTATATTCGCATCCCTTTATTTCTTGCTTCGTGTCATTCGCGATGATTCGTGTCTTTCAGAACCAAAGGACTTTGTCTCGTTTCACTCGCCAAAGGTTGTTTTGGTTCTTTTAAAACCAAAGGACTTTGTCTCGTTGCACTCGCCAAAGGTTGTTCTGGTTTTAATTTATTAAAACCAGAACTCAGGCTCGATGAGGCCGTAGTTTTTATCCTTCCTGCGATAGACAACGTTCACTTGCTCTGTTTGAGGATTGAAGAAAACAAAGAAGCTATAATCCAATAGTTCCATCTGTTCTGCTGCCTCTGATGGACTCATGGGTTTTATGGCAAACCTTCTACTTGAAATAATCCCGTGCTTCTCTTTCTTGATCTCGCTTGGGGTAATAACCTTTATCTTGGCCCCGAAGTGTTTTGGCTTATGTCTTCCCTTGTGAGAAACTATATCTTTGTGTTTTTTTATCTGCCCGGTAACCTTAGCCAGCGCCTCATCGAAAGAGGCATACATATCAGGTGAGACCTGAAGGGCCTTGAAAGTAAGGCCATCTCCATAGATGACTACCTCCGCCCTTTGACGCTCCTTGGAAACAATAATCTTAACGTGGGCACTCACCAGTTTCTCGAAATACTTCAAAACATCTGCCATCTTCTTCTGAATATAATTTCTTAGAGGTGCGGTTATTTTAATTCCCCGTCCAGTAATAGTTAAATCCATCTTAAACCTCCCTTGTAACCGCCAAAACACAAAATTTAACTGAAAGACGCAAAAATCTTAGCGGACTTTTTGGCGTTTTAGCGTTCCTTTTGGCGCTTTTGCGTTTATTCTAAGGTGAATTTCTCTCCTAGATAGATTTCCCTGGCTTCTTTACTATCCGCTAATTCCTGAGAGGTGCCAGAGATTAGAATCTCCCCTTCATACATGATATATGCTCGATCGGTGATGGCCAAGGTTTCTCGGACGCTATGATCGGTAATCAGGATCCCAATCCCTTTCTTCTTGAGTTGGAAGATAATCTCCTGGATATCAGCGATGGCGATAGGATCGATACCAGTAAACGGCTCATCCAAAAGAATAAATGAAGGAGCGGTAACTAGGGCTCGGGTAATTTCAACCCTTCTTCTCTCTCCCCCAGAGAGGGTATAGGCCCTGTTTTTAGCCAGATGAGAGATATTAAGTTCTGCTAAAAGTTTTTTCAAACGATTCGCTTTTTCATCCTCGTCTAGGTTTAGGGTCTCCAGAATAGCTAGGATATTCTCCTCCACGGTGAGTTTTCTGAAGATAGAAGGCTCCTGAGCGAGATAGCCAACCCCCTTTCTCGCCCTCTTATACATGGGCAGTTTGCTGAGATTGAAGTCGTCGATGAGTATCCGACCCCGATCTGGCTTGACCAATCCCACAACCATATAGAAGGTAGTAGTCTTCCCTGCTCCATTGGGGCCCAGAAGGCCAACGACCTCTCCCTGCCCCACCTCCAGGTTGACATCATCTACCACCCTCCTTCTTTTATAGCTCTTGACTAATCCCTGGATTTTAAGGGTCTTCACCCCGCCCCTCCTTTTATGCTCAAGCAAATAACTTCTATAAAGAAAAAATCTATCATTTCAAGCTTTTCAATTTCAAGATTATCGATTCTATGAGGGGCGGGGTTCATTCCTTCCCCTCCGGAATAAACTTTATTCTTGCTCTATCTTCAACTATCACCCGATATTCATCAACGAAGAATGTTATCTTATCTCCAGTGATAAAGTTCTCCTTTTCCCTTATCTGGGGATCACCAGTGAGAATAACCTTCCTCTCTTTATTGAAATAATCTAGTACTTTGCCGGTGGCTACCATATCATCCCTTACTAGTTTCACCCTTCCTGTGGCCCGAAATCTGTCCTCAGGGAAAAAGGCCTCCATCTCCTTGCTAGTCAGAATAAAGTTCTCCTTCTCGCTCACCAATCTTGGGCTCCCGGTAGCCATCCCGTACCTTTTATCGTGATAATATTCTATTCTCTCGCCTGTTAGGACCATCTTCTGTTTCTCATCCTTCATCCAAGCCCGACCTTCGGCAACAGCCTTATTCTCATCCGGAAAGAACTTCAGTCGGTCGCCCTTTAGAGTAGTAGTCTCCTGAATAGCAACCACATGGCCGGTGAAGATTACTACCTCTTTCCCCTTTACCTTAGTATACTCTACCTCATCTGAGGTAATATCCAGGGGGGGGCCTTTCTTCTCCCCTCCCCAGGAGGGAGGGGCAAAGAGTACAAAAATCAGGGATAGAAAGATTAATTTACGGTACACTTAGAGCCTCTACCTTTACCTTGACATCCCTTTTTATCTTTGCATTCTCTAAGTCGGATTCTACCTCCAGACCATAACCCGTAGTTATCCTATCTGGCTCGGTAATCTTGACGAACTCCTCAGTAACGAACTTTCCCTTCTGTTTTCCTGTAGGGGATAGGTAGCGAAGTTCCTCTGTCTCCAGGCACGAGCCCTTTGCCGAGGTCACAACTACATTTCCCGTGGCCTTCATATTATTGGTGGCTATGTCAAGAATTCCTCTTTGGCCAGAGAGGATGGAGGCCAGTTCGCCCTCTTCATAGAGGGAGGTCTTGAAGTCCTGAATATAAGTTTTCTTGATCTTCTCATAGATCTGGGCGGCGCGGGCCTCCAACACCCAGGTCTTTATTCCTCCCTCCGTAGCGATTAGTCTAAAATCCTCTAACTTCTGCTGAGGAACGGGGATATCATTTGTCGTTCGGGAAAGAGGTGATTTTGAAGTGCAGCCCCCTGAAATAAGGATTAAGATAAGAGTTTCTAATAAAATCAGTTTCTTCATCTCTTCATCTTTCGTTATTCGGTTGGGATAACGATGCCCGTTTTCTTGAAGTCGGAAAACAGTTGATGGAAATCAGAAAATAGTAGCGAAATCAGAAATCTGAAATCAGTGTTTTTCCCGTTCTCCGTTCTCTGTTTTCTCTACCGATTTCCGTTTTTTAACAACCGATTTCTGTTATCCAACAACCCTTCAACGTTACTGATACGGGCATCCTAACCGTAACCTTTGAACGTGACCTTTACCGTTTTCTTAGCCTTCAAGATAATGTCTATCGCTTCCCTCACTGCCCCTCTTCCTCCAGAAGCCCGGGTAACATAGTGAACGATGCCTCTGACCTCTTCTACTCCATTTGCTGGAGCCAAGGATAGGCCGACCTTCTTTAAGGGAAGAATATCTCCCAGATCGTCGCCGATATAAGCAACCTCTTCATCCTTTAGGTTGTATTTCTTTAGGAGTCTTGAATAGACCTCTATCTTCTTTGAGATATTCTGATAGACTTCTTTTATCTTTAATTCCTCTGCCCTTCTCTCCACTACTTTAGATCTCCGTCCACTAACCAACGCTATGATCAGCCCTTTCTGTAAGGCAAGAGCGATTCCCTGGCCGTCCTGGACATAAAAATTCTTTAACTCCTCTCCTTTACTTCCTAAGATGATGCAGCCATCTGTCAATACCCCATCAACATCCATAATAATCATCTTTATTCCTTTTGCTCTCTCCCGTATCTCTTGGAGCATTCTCTTTCTCACTTTCATTTTACATTGAACATTGAACATTGAAATCCGAAATCAGTTAACAGAAATTGGAAAACTGTAGTGAAATCAGAGATCGGAAAACTGTTTTCTAACAACTGATCACCGATGACCTGTCACCGATTACCTGATCTCCGTTTCCCCGATTCTCCGCTTCTCCGTCTCACTTTCCCACTTTCCCACTTTCTCACTTTCTCACCTGCTCACTTTCAGGCAATTCCCTCTTTCAACAGGTCTCTCTCATCGACGATGCCAATGGGACGATTATTCTCATCCACCACCGGTATATTATCAAACCCCTTCTCTTGCAAAATTCTCACCGCCTCTGTGGCCAGCTTCCTCTTGGTGATGGTTGTCGGCTTTTTGGTCATCACTGAAGAGATCTTCTTCTCTAAAAGATTCTTATCTTTCTGGAGGCAGCGGCGAAGGTCTCCATCAGTAAAGAAGCCAATAAGTTTTCCCTCCTTATTCACAACGCTCACCGCGCCCAGTCTGGTGGAGGTCATAACAAGCAGGGCCTCTTTCACTCTTTTATCCTCATCTATTAAGGGATTCTCCTCTCCTTTTTTCATAACATTTTCCACTCTCAATAAGAGTTTCTTTCCAATTACTCCTGCAGGATGAATCAGGGCAAAGTCGCTTTCCTTAAATCCCTTCTTATTCAAAAGAGCAATGGCCAGGGCATCGCCCAGAGCAAGCATAGCGGTAGTGGAGGCGGTGGGGGCTAAGTTAAAAGGACAGGCCTCTCTCTTTACTTTAACATTCAAGATTACATCCGACTCCTTAGCTAAAGAGGAATCCGGATTTCCAGTCAAGGTGACCAGTTTCAGTCCCAATCTCTTGACCAGGGGTAAGATTCTCTTCATCTCCTCCGTCTCCCCGCTATAGGATAGAATAAGAACGATATCCTCTTTCATGACCATCCCCATATCCCCATGCATTCCCTCTACCGGATGAACAAAGAAGGCGCTCGTTCCAGTGCTCGAGAGGGTGCTAGCGATCTTGCGACCAATTAACCCACTCTTCCCCAGGCCCGTGACAATTACTCTTCCCTTACACTTATTAATTAACTCTATCGCTTGAGAGAAGTTACTATCCAGTTGTTCTATCAAATCCTTAATGGCCTCTGATTCTATCTCCAATACCCTCTTAGCATCCTCTATACTCATTCTATTCTCCTTCATTTTATATTGAACATTTTACAATGAACAACGAAAATTAGGCTACAAGCTTCATGCTTCAGGCTGCAAGCCTGCGACCTGTAGCCTGTGGCTTGAAGCCTGTTTCTTCACTTTCTCACTATTCTGTCTATCTCTTTTACTTCTCTTAAAAGTTTTGGCAGCTCTTCTATCTCCATCATATTGGGACCATCGGATAATGCCTTATCTGGATTGGGATGGGTCTCAAGAAATAGGGCGTCTACTCCACAGGCTACCGCTGCTCGGGCAAGGTGAGGAATGTACTCCCCATTGCCACCGGTTGCTATCCCTCTCCCTCCCGGCAATTGAACGCTATGGGTGGCATCGAAAATTACCGGATAACCGAGGGAGCGCATGATGGGCAGAGATTTCATATCAACCACTAAATTATTATAACCGAAGGTCGTTCCCCTCTCTGTTAATAGAATATTTTTATTCCCTACGGATTCAATCTTCTCAATGATATTCTTCACATCCCAGGGGGCTAAGAACTGTCCCT